>JAFDBW010000001.1 GCA_019313105.1 Deltaproteobacteria bacterium
GCTTATTCAAACAGCCAGGAGGACCCATGTCCCTGACACGAATTGTTTTTATTAGTTTTCTCTTTATGATCCTGAGCGCCTGTGGTGAAGATGGCCCTCAACAGTCGTCGTCAGCACCACCGACAAATGCAGCCTCGCAGACCGACAGCCCAGGCGAATCCCAGCAACCTATTGCAAAGGCCACGAACTCCGGCTCCGGTGGCGTTTCGGTCACTATTCTCCCCGAAAATCCGACTTCCAAGGGTTGCCTCCGCGCAACCATCCACGGTGTGCCGGGCAGCAGCCTTGTTGTATGGAGCGTGAACGGCAAAGCGCTTGACTCGGCGAAAGGGACACAGCTATGCAGCGAAAACTATGTACGTAACGATCAGGTGACGGTTACTGTCGGGACATCTGATGTGGGTGCGAGTGCGACGGTTTCGATTGGCAACAGTCTGCCGCGCATCGTTGATATCTCTTCGTCACCGGAAGAGATCTTCGTCGGTGTCGAAGTGACTGTGACTCCAGTCGCCGAAGATCATGACGGCGACCATGTTGACTTTACCTACCAGTGGCTGATTAACGGTGAGCCGAACCCGCAATTGACTGACGCTATTCTTCCGGCGGGCACTTTTACCAAGGGCGACAGCATCCAGGTGCAGATCATTCCGAACGATTTCTATGATGACGGGCCGACTTATACAAGTTTTGCTACGGTGGTCCCAAACGCTCCACCGGTTGTCACATCACAACCACCTCAGGGGATCGAGTCTATGGACTACGAATACCAGGTCGCTGCAAGCGACCCGGACGACAGCAGCCTTACCTACCGGCTTGAAGAGGCTCCGGATGGCATGACCATTGATGAGAAGACCGGTCTGATCAAATGGGATCTGACTGACGCGACTCCCGGTGATCATACCATTGCGATCATCGTCTCCGACCCCGATGGCGCGGAAGCCGCACAGGAGTACACCCTGACTTTGAAGCCAGGGGAGTAACGGAGCGCGAGGTGCGAAGTGCGAATAAGTATATAAAAAGGACGACCGATTGGTCGTCCTTTTTATTCATTTCAATTTAACTATTCACATATAACCCTCTTGTTTACGTACCTTGTTTCGCACCCCGATATTTCTCGTTGTATTCCTTGAGGTTCATGCCTTTGAGGGCAAGATTCAAACGGAAGCGTAATTGTCTCTGGTCGATGTTCCTGTCCCCGATGGCCTGATCGATTTTCTGGACTGTCAGGTAACTAACCCCTTTGGCCCCGGCTTTTTCGACACAGAGGTAGATCTCACCCTTCTCCAAAGGAACAAGTTGCTGGGCCAGCTCCCAGGTGTCTTTTTGCCCCTTCTTGTAAAAGAACGTCGAACAGACTGCCGAGACGATCACCAGGATCAGTATCGCGATTATGGTGTTTGTAAGATTGCCCATGCTTGCCCTCTGCTGACAGTTGAACAGGTATTTAAAAGCAAAAACAAATTGTCGTTGTAACCCAAAATTACTACAATTTTAGCACGACCATCGCAACTGTTGAAGCTGAACTATGTCTACGGGAGTTTTTAATAAAAACGGGGGCGCCAAAAAGCGCCCCCGTCGAATCAAGTACAGTTAAGAAACATTTTTATTTTATGTTGAAGAAAACTTTTGCCCCGCGAAATACTGCGACATCATCAAGTTCATCTTCGATACGCAACAGCTGGTTGTATTTGCAGACGCGATCGGTACGGCAGAGCGAGCCGGTCTTGATCTGGCCGGCGTTGGTGGCGACAGCCAGATCGGCGATCGTGGTGTCTTCGGTTTCACCGCTGCGATGTGAAATGACCGCGGTGTACCCCGCGCGTTTGGCCATTTCTATGGCATCCAGCGTTTCGGTCAGGGTGCCGATCTGGTTGACCTTGATCAGAATCGAATTGGCGATCCCCTTGTCGATCCCTTCCTGGAGGATCTTGGTATTGGTGACGAACAGGTCGTCGCCGACGATCTGGATCTTGTCGCCGAGTGCATCAGTCATCAATTTCCAGCCATCCCAGTCGTTTTCGGCCATACCGTCTTCGATGGAGGTGATCGGGTAGCGGTTGACCAGATCGGTATAGAACGCGACCATGTCGGCAGCAGTTTTTTCTTTCTGGGCTTCGTTTTCAAGGATGTACTTGCCATCCTTGTAGAGTTCACTGGCGGCGACGTCGAGGGCAAGCAGGACATCTTCACCCGGTTTGTAACCGGCAGCCCTGATTGCGTCCATGATCACCTCGAGGGCTTCCTCGTTGCTTTTCAGGTCGGGAGCGAAGCCGCCTTCATCGCCGACTGCGGTGTTGTAACCCTTGTCCTTGAGGACTTTTCTCAGCGCATGAAAAATCTCCGCACCGATCCGCAGCGCTTCTTTGAAGGAATCAGCCCCCGCGGGCATGATCATGAACTCCTGGATGTCGACGTTGTTGTCGGCATGCTCACCGCCGTTGATGATGTTCATCATCGGCAGCGGCAATTCCTTGGCATTGGTGCCACCGAGATACTGGTAGAGGGGCAGGCCGGATTCCTCAGCTGCGGCCTTGGCAACCGCCAGGGAAACGCCGAGCAGGGCGTTGGCGCCGAGGTTGCTCTTGAAATCGGTGCCGTCCATCGCAATCAATTTACGGTCGATTCCGGTCTGGTCCGAGCCTTCCCAGCCGACCAGAGCCTCCGAGATGGCTTCATTGACATGAGTAACGGCTTTCAGTACGCCCTTGCCGAGGTAGCGGCTTTGGTCGCCGTCTCGCAATTCGAGTGCTTCCCGTTCGCCGGTCGACGCGCCGCTCGGTACGGCTGCCCGACCCATCACCCCGCTTTCCAGGTAAACTTCAACTTCTACTGTTGGGTTGCCACGTGAATCGAGAATTTCACGTGCATAGATATCGACAATTTCGCTCATAATTTCAGCCCCCTTGTGCGTAGGTCTTTGGTTGTTGATATGCAGCTTGCGCGGCCCTTTTATAGCACATCGGAATAAAATATAAACCCCTTTTTAGTTGATTTAAAGATGCCGGTGCGTTGCGGGATTTGATTTGCGTCATGCAAGGTGGTATTTTAGGAAACTTGGCACCTTGAGACAGCTGAGAAACAATCCATTTAAGGTTTGGTATTTGGACGACAATTCACAACGCCAGAGTTTCGAGCCGACTGACCCGAAACTAGCGCATGCCCTGTTCGGGCAACAGAACCGACACCTGAGACAGATTGAGCGGCTTACCGGTGTCCGGGTCAGCTCCAAAGGTACGACAGCAATGCTCGAGGGCACAGGTGAGGGCCTTGCCCGGGCCGTGCGTCTCCTGGAGGAACTGACCGGTCTGCTGGTGAAGGGCTTTGCCCTGCGCCCGCCGGACATAGAGTACGCCGACCGCATTCTCAGCCAGGATAGGTCGGCCAGCCTGGTCGACATTTTCCTCGACACCGTAACCGTCTCATCAAGGAACCGGTCGATTTCGCCGAAATCGATCTCTCAGAAAAGATACCTCGATGCCATGCGCAAGAATGATGTCGTGTTCGGTATCGGTCCGGCCGGTACCGGCAAGACTTATCTCGCCATGGCGATGGCGGTGGCGCAACTGAAAAAGAAGGAGGTCAGCCGGATAGTCCTGGTGCGTCCGGCTGTTGAAGCCGGTGAGAAACTCGGCTTTCTGCCGGGAGACCTCACCGAGAAGGTCAACCCTTACCTGCGTCCGCTCTACGATGCTCTTTACGACCTGATGGATTTTGATCGTGGCCAGGCCTTGATCGACCACGGCGTCATAGAGGTCGCCCCGCTGGCGTTCATGCGTGGCAGGACGCTGAATGATGCCTTCGTCATTCTCGATGAAGCGCAGAATACCACCACCGAGCAGATGAAGATGTTTCTGACCCGTCTCGGCTTCGGCAGTTGTGCCGTGATAACCGGTGACATCACCCAGATCGACTTGCCAACGGGGCGCACCTCGGGTCTCATCCAGGCCATGGACGTGTTGGGTCATGTAAACGGTGTAAGCTTTGTCACTTTCTCCGATGTGGACGTGGTCAGGCACCCTATTGTGCAGGGAATTGTCAGGGCCTACGAAGCTCACAACCCCGGCTAGGCAACGCGCCGGGCAACAGGATATATATGCCGAAAAGTGATCGTAAAATCGAGAATGGCGCTGTTCAGAAACATGCTTTTCGCCAGAATCCACAAGTATTGAGCCAGGATGATGAAAGGTTCCAGAGAATCTTTTTGTTGCTGGTTCTGGTCACGCTGCTGACCTTTATTATTGTGCCGAAAGGCGTCCTGACAACCACGGAATTTGTCGCCGGCGATATTGCCCCTCTCGACATCAAGGCACCACGCGACCTGCTGGTCCCTGATGAGGAACTGACCCGGCAGAAACGTGATGAGGCAGAGAGAAGTGTTGCCAACCTGTACGACTTTGACACGACCACGGGAGAGGTGGTCTCCGATCAGGTTGCCCAGGTTTTTAACGCGTTGCATGCCGCTGCTGAACATGAGCTGCCGGTCGATCAACAGATCGCCGAACTGGAGTCAAGTTTTGGTTTTAAAATCGATCAAAAGGGTTTCGCCGCTCTGCAGGAACTGTCATCAAAAACAGACAATAATATTCGCATTTCGCAGCTTCTCAAGCAGCTCTATCGACAGAAGATCGCCGGGAACCTGAAACTCTTCGAAGCTGATCGTCCGAAAGGGGTGGTCTTTCGCCAACTGGATTCCCAGACGGAAACCACAGACGACGGCAATGAGGTCGTCATCGGACTCGGCCAGCTTCATGATCTGTTAAAAAAAGCCCTTGCCGATTCTGGTTTTACGGCCAACCAGGAAAAAGTTCTGAAGGAGTTGGTTCTGCCAATGCTGCGGCCGAACATCACTTTTAACCAAAATGAGACTGAAGCTCGCAGAAAAGCCGCCGGTGAGGCTGTCAAGCCGGTCCTGATACAGGTCAAAAAAGGTGAAATGATCGTTCGTGAAGGTGATCGCATCTCGATTGAACAGGTCAAACGATTGAGCGCCTTGCAGGATGGAAGCAGTACGGTTTCGCTTTGGCGTAACGCCACGGGCCTTTTGCTGAGCTGTTTTCTGCTGATTTACTTCACTCACACTTTTGCCCGCCGGAACATCCGTAAATACCAGGTTGGCAACAGGGACCTGGTCTTCCTGTCAGCTGTGTTCGTGGTACATATCCTTATCTTGAAGATCTCAATCTTTATCTCATCGGCACTGGGGAGCGCTTTTCCGTACGTCGAGCAGAATGCGTACTTTTATTTTTTCCCGTTTGCGGTGGGCACTATGTTGGTGCGCATCGTTATCAATTCCGAGGTTTCGCTGGTCTTTGCTATCCTGACGGCGATCATCACCGGAGCACTGTTTGGTAACAGCTTTGCGATAATGTTCTTTGCTTTCCTGACCAGCCTGGCCGGGGCTCACTGGGTCCGCCATGTGAACGAGCGATCGACTCTGTTTCGTGCCGGATTTCGACTCGGTATGTTTAATTTCACGCTGTTGATCGCCCTGCACCTGATGACCAGCAAACCTTTTGACCTACAGCTTATCTACAAGCTGGTCTTCGGTTTTTCCGGAGGTCTCGCGGCGGCTGTGATGGTCACGGGGATCGTCCCCCTGATTGAATCGATTTTCCGATATACAACGAATATCAAACTGCTGGAACTTGCCAACATGAACAACCCGCTGCTGCGTGACCTCATGGTGCAGGCCCCGGGGACTTACCATCACTCGATCATTGTCGGCAATCTGGCTGAAGCGGCCGCCGAAAATATCGGAGTCAATCCCCTGATGGTTCGGGTTGCTGCCTATTACCATGATATCGGCAAGATCAGAAAACCCCTTTATTTTATTGAAAATATCGGCGCACAGGAGAACCGGCACGATAAACTGGCACCGTCGATGAGCGCCCTGGTCCTGATGGCCCACGTCAAAGACGGAACAGAAATGGCGCATGAAGCCCGGCTCGGCAAGGCGCTTAACGATATTATTCGTGAACACCACGGCACCAGCCTGATGAAATTCTTTTATGACCGGGCGAAGAGCAAGGCGGATCCGGGCGTCGAACAGGTCGATGAACGGGATTATCGCTACCCAGGGCCCAAGCCACAAACCCGGGAAGCTGCATTGATTATGCTCGCCGATGCCGTGGAAGCTGCAAGTCGGACTCTCACCGACCCCACCCCGGCGCGGGTCCAGGGGATGGTGCAAAAGATTATTAACAACATTTTTATTGACGGACAGCTCGATGAGTGCGAATTAACGCTTAAGGATATCCATAATATTGCCAAGAGCTTCAACCTGGTCCTGGGCGGGATTTTCCACTACCGGGTTGATTATCCGGAACCGGTCAGCAAAGAACGGGGCTCTGAGAAGGGGCCTCGGGGGACTGATGAAGATCGCGATCGAAAACCGTCAGAAAAAGCAGAAAATAGAAAAGCTTCTGCTACGAAAGGTAGCACGGAAGATCTTAAGCGTCTCGGGATGTCCTGAGGCTCAGCTTTCGATCCTGATCGTCGATGATGCGGCGATCCAGGTCATCAATCGTGACTACCTGGGCAAGGATCGCCCAACCAACGTGATCTCCTTTGCCATGCAGGAAGGCGAGGGCGAGGGTGTCCAGCCTGACCTTCTCGGTGATGTGGTGATTTCGGCTGAAACGGCGGCAAAGGATGCTGCCGAAGCGCAGGTCTCGTTTGAGAGCGAGCTTTATTTTCTCCTTCTGCACGGGGTCCTCCACCTGCTCGGCTACGATCACGAGCGCGGTACCCAGGCCGAGGCGAAACGTATGGAAGAGAGAGAGCGTGAAGTGTTCTCGGTGATACGTGAGGAGTTCCTGACCATATGAAAGGCGAGCCGACCAGGCCCAGCGGATTTGTCGAGAGCCTGAATTGTGCGATTGAAGGAATCCTCTGGGCGGTTAAAACCCAACGGCACATGCTGTTCCACCTGATCGCGGCAATCCTGGTCATGGTCGCCGCCCTGGTTTTGCGCCTGACCCTGCACGAGTTCGCCCTGCTGTGCCTGGCAATTACCCTGGTCATCTTTGCCGAACTGGTTAATACCGCCATCGAGGTCGTCGTCGACCTCGTCTCCCCGGAGTTCCATCCCCTTGCGCAACGCGCCAAAGATGTCGCGGCCGGGGCCGTGCTGCTGGCCACTGTCGGCGCGCTGGTCCTCGGTTACCTGGCTGTATCGCGGCATCTCTTTGCGGGCGAAGTAAAACCTGGTCTAGATTACATGAGGACAACTGGCAACCTGGCAATTATTGCGGTTGTCGTGGTCGTAATACTCGTGGTTCTCGCCAAAGCTTGGGCCGGGCGAGGGACCTCGTTGCATGGTGGCATGCCGAGCGGACACGCCGGAGTCGCTTTCTCGATAGCGACGTCAGTGGCTTTTGCCGACGTCGGCCTTCTGGTTATTAGCCTGGCCTGGCTGCTTGCCGCCATGGTGGCCCAGAGCAGGGTCCTGCTCGGAGTCCATAGTTTTTGGGAAATAGCAGCCGGAAGCCTGATCGGCATTTGTGCCACGATGGTCATGCACCTGGCATTTTGAAGGCGAATTGTCGGGGGCTGGGGCCTGGGGACGTATTCTAGGCGGAGGCTGCCCCGGTCAGAACCATCTGATGTAGAAAATTAAATTCTGGGGTTTGAGATTGGTTTGCTTGCCAACTCCCAATCTCCGGCCTCCGCGCTTTATAATTTTGAAGGGAGTTATTTCGTTGGAAGACGACAATACGCTAAGTAACGGCTCATGGCTTGAATCGCTGGTTCGCAAGCTTAAACGCAGATCCAGGGCCCTGACGGAGGCCTGCTCCGCGAGCTCGTGCGGCGGGCGATCGACGGCCTGCGGGTGCCCGACTCGGTCGCCTGGATTGTCGACGTGGATCCGGTCGAGATGCTCTAA
>JAFDBW010000002.1 GCA_019313105.1 Deltaproteobacteria bacterium
AGGGTGGCGTGCTCAAGGGCGACGTCAAGGATGTGCTGCTGCTCGACGTCACGCCGCTTTCGCTTGGCATCGAAACCCTCGGCGGCGTCATGACCAAGCTGATCGAGAAGAACACCACGATTCCGTGCAAAAAGAGCCAGGTCTTTTCCACCGCGGCAGACAATCAACCTGCCGTGTCGGTGCACGTCCTGCAGGGCGAGCGCGAAATGGCCAACGACAACAAGACGATCGGCCGCTTCGAGCTCGCCGACATCCCTCCTGCACCGCGCGGCGTGCCGCAGATCGAGGTGACTTTCGACATCGATGCCAACGGCATCCTCAACGTTGGCGCCAAGGACCTCGGCACCGGCAAGGAGCAGTCGATCCGCATTACCGCATCTTCCGGCCTCTCCGAAGACGAGATCGACAAGATGGTCAAGGATGCCGAGATGCACTCCTCCGAAGACAAGAAGAAGCGAGAGCTGATCGAAGCTCGCAACCAGGCGGACAGCCTGGTCTACACGACCGAAAAAGCGGTCAAGGAGCATGGCGACAAGCTCGACGAGGAAACCAAGAAAGGCATTGAAAGCGCCCTGGAAGACCTCAAGAAGGCCATGGAAGGCGACGATCTGGAAGCGATCAAGAGCAAGACCGAAGCTCTTGCGACCGCATCGCAGAAACTGGGTGAGATCCTGTACCAGCAGGCCCAGGGCGAAGCGGCAGCCGGCGGCGAAGGTGAAGCTGAAGGCGGCGACCAGAAAGACGATGTCGTCGATGCCGAATTCGAAGAAGTCGACGAAGAAGAAAAAAAATAACCCGGTAAGGGATACTAAGGCCAAGGGTGCAGGGCGAGAATCTCTCGCCCCGCTCAACCTTGGCCTTTAACCTGTCTGCCGCAAGGACACTGTTTTGGCCAAACGCGATTATTATGAAGTTCTCGAGGTCAACCGCAACGCCAGCGAAACAGAGATCAAGAAGGCCTACCGCAAGCTGGCGCTGAAGTGTCACCCCGACAAGAACCCGGGTGACAAAGCGGCCGAGGAGCGTTTCAAGGAACTCTCCGAAGCCTACGCCGTTCTCTCAGATGGACAGAAACGCGCCCTCTATGATCAATACGGCCATGCCGGCATCGATCAGCAGGGCGGCTTCGGTTTCTCCTCAGGCGGCTTTGGCGGCACTCCATTCGAGGACATCTTCGGCGACATCTTTGGTGACATCTTCGGCGGCGGGGGCAGTCGGCGAGGCGGCGGCCGGCGAGGCGACGATCTGCGCTACAACCTGTCCATCACCTTTGAGGAAGCCGCTTTCGGCCTGGAAACCAAGATCAAGGTCCCCCGGCACCACACTTGCGAGACCTGCAACGGCAGCGGCGCCAAGCCCGGGACCAGCGCCGAGACCTGCCGCACCTGTTCCGGCAACGGCCAGGTGCGCTTCCAGCAGGGCTTCTTCTCCCTGACCCGACCCTGCCCGGATTGCAACGGTGAAGGCAAAAAGATTTCCGACCCATGCGGCGACTGCCGGGGCACCGGCCTGACCCGCGGCCAAAAGACCCTTTCCCTGAAAATCCCTGCTGGAGTAGAATCGGGGAACCGGCTGAAGATGAACGGTGAAGGGGAGCCAGGCTCCAAGGGCGGCCCGCCTGGCGACCTCTACGTGGTGATCACCGTCAAGGAGCATTCGATCTTTCAGCGTGAGGGCAACGACCTCATCTGCGAAATTCCGGTCTCCTTTCCTCAGGCGGCTCTCGGCTGCGAACTTGACGTTCCGACCCTCGAAGGCAAGGTCAAGCTGAAGGTTCCGGCCGGCACCCAAAGCGGCAAGATATTTAAACTGAACGGCAAGGGGATACCGGTTTTACAGGGTTACGGTCGCGGTGATGAGCTGGTCATCGTGCGGGTGGAGACACCGACCAAGCTGACCTCCCGTCAAAAGGAGCTGCTCGATGAATTTGCCAAGGAAGCCGGTGAGGATATCCACCCGATGGGAAAAAGCTTTTTCGACAAAGTCAAGGAGCTGTTCGACTGATGCGCTTTAGAACTGCGACGGTCTGTTTGCTGCTGTTGCTGAGCTTCGGCCTCTGCACTGCTCTCGCTCAACCAACAGTATCGTCACAGGCTGACATTGCCATGCAGAGGGCGCTGGACCATTATCAAGCCGGCAAGCTTAATGAGGCCGCCGGTCTGTTGCGCGGCTTTGTCGTCAGCCAGTCCGATTCAGACCGAATCAATCAAGCCTACTATTACCTGGCCCTTGTCCATCGCGACCTCGATGAAGCTTCGATAGCCCTGGATTACCTGGACCGGATCGACCCGATCTCCACCGGCCCGGCCAGTACCCTGCTGCAGGCCGAGTTGCTCCTGAAGATGGGTGATGCCGCCCGGGTCGTCTACAACTTGCGGCAAATCAGCACGGAGACCTGGCCGCTACAGCAGCGCCAGCAACACGCCCTTGCACTCGCCGAGGGATTTCTGGCCTTGGACGAACCGCACAAGGCCCTCTACTTCTACCAGCAGGCGATGCTCGTTGAGGGTGCCGTTTCTCCACGTGACGTCCTGGCACGTATCTATAAGCTGCTGAGTGATCGTTTCAACGAGGCAGACCTCGCCGAAGCAGCGTTCATGTATGACGACAGCCCGGTGGCCTACCTGGCTATGCTGCAGCTCGGCTGGCGTGCCCTGGCAGCAGGTCAGAAAGAGCGGGCCCGGCAATGGGCCGCGTCCGCAATGAAAGCGCCGATCGGCTTCGCCTATCGTGAAGAAGCCCTGGCGTTGCAATCGCAGCTCAGCGACCCCACTCAACTGCAACGAGCCATCGGCGTCCTACTGCCGCTAAGCGGCCGCTACGCCGCCTTCGGCGAACGAGTGAAGAAGGGGATGGAGTTGGCGATGGAGACTTTCCGCCCGAATATTCCGGTGCGCCTGATCTTCCGCGACACGGCCGGGAATGAGACGATCGCCGCCCAGCAGGTTGCCGAGCTGGCGATCAGTGACCGGGTCATGGGCATTGTCGGCCCGCTGGTCGGCAATGCCGCCCAGGGTGCCACCGCCCGAGCCAACCAGGAACGCATCCCCCTGCTGACCATGTCCCAGCGGGAAGGGTTGGCGGCCGCGAGCCTCTACGTCTTCCGTAATTCCCTGACCGCGGAGTTGCAGGTCCGGGCTCTGCTAAACTACGCCATGGAAGAGCGCGGACTTTCGACCTTTGGTATCATGTACCCGCAAACTCGCCAGGGAGAAAATTTCGCCGTGCTCTTCCAGGACGAAGTCTGGCGCCGCGGTGGTGAGATCGTCGCCGTGCAGAGTTACCAGACGGACCAGACCGACTTCCGCTACCAAGTCCGCCTGTTGCAGGGACTCGACCCTAATGCGTCCGACGAGGAAGAGGATCCTGTCGATTCGGAAAGCTCCGGCGATGCCGGAAAAGAAGAAAAAACCCCGCCACCCTTCGAAGCGCTGTTCGTCCCGGACTACTCCGACAGGATCAGCCTGATAGCACCTCAAATCGCCTTCTACGGGCTGGAAGATATTCAACTGCTCGGCACCAACGGCTGGAACGATACTGAGCTACCGCGCCTGGCCAAACAATTTGTCGAAGGCGCAGTTTTCACCGACAGCTTCTTCCTGCACAGCCGCTACCCCTTCGTACAGGAGTTCGTGGAAGATTATTTCAACCGCTTTGGCGAAGAGCCGACCATTCTCGAAGCCCAGGGCTACGATATCGCCGGGATCATGCTGACCCTGCTCAACGACCCCGGGATCGCCAGCCGCGAGGACTTTCGCCGTGCCCTGTCGCAACTGCAGAATTTTCCAGGGGTTACCGGCGCCACACGCTTTGACCTGGTCGGCGAAGCCGACAAGATCCTCTTTCTGCTGCAGATACAAAAAGGTGTGATCGTTCAAATCAACTAGGTCGCCACTGGACCAGCCGACCCAACCCGATCACAACAGTTGAAACGTCCCTTAAGAATCATTCGTCCGAGGACCTAATTTACCTTAATCGTGCATCTGGCTGCCGATAAAAACCCTTTACAGTCAAACGTTCTTTGGTGTATTTTGCCTG
>JAFDBW010000003.1 GCA_019313105.1 Deltaproteobacteria bacterium
ACCGATCGAGGAGACCGTCGGTGCGATGGCGGAGCTCGTCACGGCAGGCAAGGTCCGCTATCTGGGTCTGTCGGAAGCCTCTGCGGCGACGATCCGCAAGGCGCACGCGGTACACCCGATCAGCGCCCTGCAAAGTGAATACTCGCTATGGAGCCGCGATATCGAAGACCAGATCATACCGACCTTACGCGAACTCGACATCGGCCTTGTCGCCTACAGCCCGCTGGGCCGCGGCTTCCTGACCGGGCAAATCACCCGCTTCGAAGACTTCGACGAGGATGACTATCGCCGCATTTCTCCGCGTTTCCAGGGGGAGAACTTCCAGAAGAACCTGGAGCTTGTGGAGAAAGTGCGCGCCATCGCCCTGAAGAAGGGGATCATGGCCAGCCAGCTGGCATTGGCCTGGGTATTGGCGCAGGGCGATGACATTGTGCCGATCCCCGGCACCAAGCGGCGCACGTACCTGGAAGAAAACGTCGAGGCCTGCTCGATCCAGCTATCCGGCCAGGAGCTCGACGAGATCGCTGCCGCCATGCCGCCTGGGGTCGCCTCAGGCGAACGTTACCCGGAAGCCATGATGCACTTCGTCAATCGTTAGAAATCTGAACAATGGCACACCATTTCAAGTCCTACTGCTCTGACACTGGACGGGCATGCTCTTGGCATCGTTGCGGTTAGTCTTCTGTTTAATCGGTGGCCCGGGAGTTCTCATTACGGGCCGCTTGACGCCCATCCAGCTGCCCGATCTGCACCAGGGCATCGTTGACTTCGGTTTCGTCAAGGATGTTGCGCGATCCCAGTAACTTGATCAGTCGTGCTGCCCGTCGACGTACTTTGATGAGCTTGTTGCGCGGATTGAACGCAACACGCGGTCCGGGCAGCGTGGCGGCGAGAAAGGCCGCCTCGGCCGGGGTGAGATATGCCACCGGCATACCGAAATGATATTCGGCGGCGTGCCCGAAGCCATAAACCAGCGGGCCCAGTTCGACCACGTTCAGGTAAAGCTCCAGGATCCTTCCCTTGGTCAGCTCCCGCTCCATGCGCGTTGCCAGAACAAGCTCCCTCAGTTTGCGCAGCACCGATTTGTCACGGGACAGGAACAGGTTTTTGGCCAACTGCTGGGTGATGGTCGAAGCCCCATATCGCATACGCTTGTGCTTCAAATCGTATTTCAAAGCCTCCTTCAAGGCCGTTATATCGACACCGTCATGTTCGTAGAAGTTGGCATCCTCGGCAACGATAACCGCCCACTTCAGCTCGTCGGGAAACGAATCCAGGGGCGTCCAGTATGGATTTTCCGGCCCGACCTGGAACGGGTGCATTGCCCCATGCCAGTCGGGAACCGAAATCGTCATTGAATTGACGTGGCTTTTCAGCGGCGAGACATCCGGCAGGTCCCAGAACACTGCGAGCGTGAAGGCCCCAAGGGACAGAAAAAGGGCGCACAGGCCCCAGAGAAATAACTTGCCGAGGTTCATCGAACCGAGTACCGACTTTTTGGACGAAGGGAAATGCTGACTCATTCGATAACCATGTTCAGCGCAACAGCCGCGATCCGTCGTCGCTGCCTAATTCGACCGCAGCTAGTTTTATGATACGACGCTTGGGAGACGCTGGCGGATTGACAATCCGTTGCCGAATTTTATCCCGTGCAATCACCAGGGCAGCTCTTCACCATGACAGTGCCAGAAAGACCCGCTGTTTTGAAGGTTGAGATTCTCAATCCTTTCGACCAGACCAGCGACCGACTCCTCGGTTGATAGAATCCCGCCAAAATTGACCATCCGGGTCTTGACGAAGCCCGGATGCAATTGCGCCACGGCAATACCGCGCCCTTGCAGGTCGATTGCCAGGGATCGGCCGAAAGCATTGAACGCCGCCTTGGAGGCACGGTAGCCGTAACGGCCACCGGAGTCATTGTCGCCGATTGAGCCCATGCGGCTGGTGATATTGACGATCTTGCTACCGGGACCAAGGTTGGGCAGCAAGGCTTCGCAGATCAACAGGGGAGCAAAGGCGTTGACTTCCATCTGCAGACGCAACGAAGCGATATCGAGTGAACCGAGGACGTCATCGTGCAGGATCCCGGCGTTGTTGATCAATAGATCGATCGTCTGGCCCTGCAAAGCAGCCACCAGCCGTTCGAGACTGTCTGCACGTGCGACATCGATGTCTTCAATGACCTGTGCTGCGTACTCTTCGAGTTCTGGCGAGGTCTCACGACAGACCCCCGTGACGCGCCAGCTTGCGCCTTTATAGTGACGCGCCAGCTCGAGGCCGATGCCCCGGTTGGCGCCGGTAATCACGACATGTTTCATGATTCGCTCCTGCTCCATAGAGGTTATTGGATTATTCCGCCTCATTAACTCTAACGTCAGCAGAAAAGTTGTCAATTTACGCTGGGCCACTCTTAACTTCCTTGCCAGCTACCGTCTCCTGTGGTAACAGTGCGCAGCTTGATTGACGCGTTTCCTTACGGGAACCGTACTATTCTGAACAAAAAGGATCGAACATGGCACAGGCAATCAAACAGGCGAAGCCGGGCGACCGGGTTAAATTTCATTTCAACGGCACCCTGGAAGACGGGACCCTTTTCGATACGACCTACGAGGGCAGCGGTGGCTGCGAGAGCGACAACTGCGACTGTGGAGACGACAACTGTAATTGCTCGGAAGACGGTTGCGGCTGTGGCGACCCGGCAGGCGCGATGGAGCTGGAGGTCGGCGCTGAAAATTTCTTCCCCCAGGTTGAAGAAGCCCTGGTTGGCATGGCCGTCGGCGACAGGAAAACCATCACGATCAAAACCGCGGACGCGTTCGGCGAGTACGATGCCGAACAGGTCTCCGCTGTTCCCCGCGATCAATTCCCGGATGATATCGACCCGCAGATTGGCGACAGCTTCGAGCTGGTCAGCGACGACGGTGATGGCATGGTGGTCATGGTCATCGAGGTGGATGACAAGGAGATCACACTTGACGCGAATCACCCTCTGGCCGGCGAAGACCTGACCTTCGAACTGGAAATGATCGAGATCAAATGACTTTCGTAATGCGGGCCGCTCAATTTTGAGTGGCCCGCAAGCGTTTCCCCTCCCCGAACAACCTCGTAGCCACCTCAACCAACAAGACCTGTTTACGACCCGGCATTGAAAGCAAATCCGTGCGGTTTGAACTGTTCTTGACCTTGGGACTGACAGCACGCAAAAACGTTGCTATACTACTTGAATATGCTATCAGGGGAGAGGACCGAACAACTCTCACCTTCTCATAGGATTTTCGAGTCTACGTTGTGCTCTATGGTTGTCAACCAGCTTGACAAGGAGGTCTCTCATGCAAAAACTGATTCGCATCGAACCCGCAAAATGTGTTGGCTGCAAGACCTGCGAACTGTCCTGTTCGTTCAAGAACGTCGGCGAGTTCGCCCCCAGTCGTACCCGGATTTACAACGAAATATTTCTCGATGAGGCCAAGTTCATCACCGTCACCTGCATGCAGTGTGATGAACCCTGGTGTGAGAAATCCTGTCCGAAAAACGCTATCAGCAAGAACATGGCGACCGGCGTTGTGACGGTCGAGGAGGTCAAATGCGTTGGCTGCCGCACCTGCGTCAGCGCCTGCCCGTTCGGCATGATCAAGTATGTCGACAGCACCGGCAAGGCGGACAAGTGCAACCTCTGCGGAGGGGACACCCCCGAGTGTGTGGCTTTCTGTCCGACCCAGTGCCTGACGCTGGACGAAGAGGACAAGCCGCTGCGGCAGAAGATGCTGCGTTTCGTTAACACGATCAAAGACGGGCAGATGGAGGTCTGATATGAATAAGGGATGGAAAGGACAATTACTGCGCGTCGACCTGACAGCCGGGACCTGCAAGATCGAAGCGCTCAATGAAGAGTGGGCCAAGGCTTATGTCGGTGGTCGTGGTCTGGCATCTAAATACCTTTGTGAAGAGATCTCTCCGGATGTCGATCCGATGAGCCCGAAGAACAAGCTGATCATGGCGACCGGTCCTCTGACCGGTACTTACGGTGCGGCCAATGGTCGTTACATGGTGGTGACCAAGTCACCTCTCACCGGCACCATCGCCAGCTCCAACTCAGGTGGCTATTTCCCCAGCGAACTGAAATACGCCGGCTTCGACATGATTATTTTCGAAGGCAAATCAAAGCATCCGGTCTACCTGCAAATTCGCGACGGCAAGGCCGAACTGGTCGGCGCCGTCCATCTCTGGGGCAAGTCAACCAACGAGACGGAAGATGCAATTCTGAGTGAATTCCACGGTGATGCCAAGATCGCCTGCATCGGCTCGGCCGGAGAGATTGGCGTACATTATGCCTGTATCGTTAATGACAAGCATCGTGCTGCCGGGCGCAGTGGGGTCGGTATGGTCATGGGCAGCAAGAACCTCAAGGCGGTTGCCGTCCGCGGTACCGGCGGTGTTCAGGTTGCCAACCCCAAGGCGTATCGTGACGCGGCTCTCGAAGCTTACGGCATGCTCAAGGAAAACCCGGTCACCGGTCAAGGTCTCGGTGCATTGGGAACCCCGGTACTGGTCAACGTCATGAACCAGAGCGGCGGGCTGCCGACCCGCAACGCCCAGACGGGAACCTTCGAAGGGGCCGAGGAGATTTCCGGTGAGACACTGGCATCCACTTACCTGAAACGCAACAAGAGCTGCATGGGCTGCATCATCAGCTGCGGACGGGTGACCAAGATTGTCGATAACAAGTACGCCGGTGATGGCGAAGGCCCTGAATATGAAACCCTGTGGGCGATCGGTGCGGCCTGTGGCATCTCTGACCTGGCTGCGATTACCAAGGCCAACTATATCTGCAACGAAGCCGGTATGGACACCATCACCTTCGGTGCAACAATCGGTTGCGCCATGGAACTTTTTGAGAAGGGACTTGTCAGCGAAAAGGAAATCGGTATGTCGCTGAATTTTGGTGACAGCGATGCAATGGTCAAGCTCGCCGAAATGACTGCCAAGGGCGAAGGCTTCGGCAAGAAGATCGGGCTCGGGTCCTACCGCCTGGCAGAGAGCTATGGCGCTCCCGAACTGTCGATGTCGGTCAAGAAGCTGGAATTCCCGGCTTATGATGCGCGTGCGGTGCAGGGGATGGGCCTCGAGTACGCCACCAGCAACCGGGGGGCCTGTCATGTGCGCGGCTACCTGATCTCACCGGAGATACTGGGCCTTCCTGAGAAGCTTGACCCGCAGGAAACCGAAGGCAAGGCTGGCTGGCTTAAAATCTTCCAGGACTTCACTGCCGTGGTCGATTCGTCCGGCGTCTGTCTCTTTACCACCTTCGGTATCGGCGTACCCCAGTTCACCAAGTTCTGCAATGCAGCCACCGGAACCGATATGAGTGAAGAGGACCTGCTTGTAGCGGGAGATCGCATCTACAACAGGGAGCGGATGTTCAATCTCAAGGCGGGGATCGACCCTTCGCAGGACAAGCTGCCGAAGCGCATGCTCGAAGAGCCACTGCCCGATGGTCCGCACCAGGGGCAGGTCTCCAAACTGCCGAAGATGCTGCCGGACTATTACAAGGTCCGCGGCTGGGGCAAGGACGGCATCCCGACCGAGGCAAAGCTGCAGTCGCTCGGGCTATCCTAGGATCGTTTAAAGAAAAAGGAGCCTGCCCATAGCGCGGGCTCCTTAGCTCCAACGAACCGGCATGCCTTTGCAATTGTTTGTCTTTGGCGCTTTCTTTTGAGTCCTGGGTTGTTTTGAGTGGGGTTTGATATGGTAGAAGCATTCGATTACGTCATTGTCGGCAACAGCGCGGCAGGGCTGCAGGCACTCCAGACCCTGCGCAAGCATTCCACGCATGCCTCCGTGGCGATCATTGACCGGGAGGATCATCGCGCCTACTCACGAGTTTTGACACCCTATTTCGTTGGCGGTAAAGCCGAACGTGATCACCTGTTTATCGTCGATCACCAATTCTATGATCGGACGCGTGTGACCACCCTGTTCGGTCGAACCGTGATCGCCCTACATACCGACGACAAGCAATTGGAACTGGATGATGGTCGTCGCGTCACTTTTGGCAAACTGCTGCTGGCGATCGGGGCCGAGGCACGGCAGCTGGAAGTAGCTTCTGATCGATCCAGCGTACTGCGACACATGACGCACGCGGAACAGCTGGTTGAGTTGATGCTAAAAGCGAAAACCATTACTGCGATCGGCGCCGGCCTGGTCAGCCTGCCCCTGCTCTCCCACGCACCGGCTGATGCCGAAAAACACATGGTGGTCGGCTCAAACCGCATCTTGAGCCGCGTGGTGGATGCTGAAGCATCGGCGATACTCGAAAAACGTTTTACGGAGAACGGCCTGCAACTGCATAAGCAGAATGACATTGTCGCGATCGAAGAGCGAGAGCAATTGCTCCTGCGCCTGGCCTCCGGTGACACCTTGTCCAGTGACATGCTGATTGTCGGCAAAGGTGTTGAGCCAAACAGCTCGCTGGCCCGTGCAGCCGGCCTGGAGGTCGATTACGGTATCCGTATCGACGATTATTGCCGCACCAGTCACGCTGACATTTACGCCGCCGGCGACGCTGCCGAAGGCAAGGATTTCATCTCCGGCGAGCCGGTTATCCAGGGCAACTGGATGACGGCGGTCGAACAGGGCGAGAATGCGGCCCTGAACATGCTGGGAATGGAGTGTGCTTACGCAGGCAGCCTGAAGAACAACATCACCGAGATCTTCGGCGTCGATATTGCGGCGATCGGCGCCTCTCTCGACGAGGATGAACGGAGTGTCAGCACTCACGATCAGAGAACCGGCCGTTTTCGCAAGGTTTTTTTGAACAACAAGGATCAGGTGATTGGCGCAATTCTGATCGGCGAAACCAACGATGCCGGTGTCTACTACAAATGGATTCGCACGCGCTCCCATTTCCCCGGCAAGCAGGTCCTGTACGGCACCAACACCTACGCCGCTTTCCGGCAGAGGATGGCCTGATGATCAAGGTCCAATTCTTCAGCCTGCTGCGCATGCTGCTCAAACAGGAGCGGATCGAACTGTCGGCCATCGAGGGAGAGACTGTCGCACAACTGCTGGCAAGACTTCAGAAGCAGTTACCGACGCCGTTTCTACACAAGCTGCTCGACGATGATGGCCGCATGCATGCAGGAACCATCATTCTCGTAAACCGGCACAACATTCACCACCTGCAAGGGTTACAGACCCCTTTGAATGACAACGACGTGGTCGCGATGTTCCCGCCGGGTGCCGGAGGGTAATAGTTTGACGGCAGATCGCTACGCGCGCCAGGTCATCCATTGGGGCGAAGAGAACCAGCAGAAGATCGCGGATGCAGTCATCATGATCGCCGGTGTCGGCGGATTGGGAGCGACAGTCAGCCAACTGCTGGTCCGTGCCGGAGTCGGCAAACTCTACCTGGTTGATGACGGCATCGTCGACTGGCCCGACCTGAATCGACAGCTGTTGTATGGAGAGGGGGACATCGATCGTCAGAAACTGCCGTTGGCCAAGGAGAGACTGAGCGCCATAAACAGCACGACCGAGATCTCCCTGATCGGGGGGCAGGTCGACAAAAACTTCGTCATGCCGACGGACCTGAACGCCGTTGCCGACTGTCTCGACAATTACAGCAGCCGATTTCTGCTCGATGAATTGACCCCTGAAGGTGTTTTCCTGGTACATGGTGGTTTAGAGGGTGATCATGGCCAGGTACTGACCCTGCAAGCAGGCCAGTCGCAACCCATGTCGGAGATCTTTGCCGGCGCCTGCCAGCCAGAAGGAAGTATCCCGGTGACACCGGATAACGTGGTGGTCATTGCCGGACTGATGGTCAACGAACTCTTCGCCATCCTTTTCGGGCGACCGAAACTTCTCAATCGGTGCCTGGTCGTCAGCCTTGCCGATTTCCATATGGCCTTTCTGGATGTTTAGGCTAGCAGGTGACTTGATGGAACCCGAGAGAGGACAGCCCAGG
>JAFDBW010000004.1 GCA_019313105.1 Deltaproteobacteria bacterium
AAGCGTAAGGAGTAAAACCATGGCTCACAAAAAAGCGGGTGGCAGTACCCGTAACGGCCGCGACAGTGCCGGCAAACGCCTCGGAGTCAAACGTTACGACGGCCAACTTGTAACGGCCGGCTCGATCCTGGTTCGCCAGCGTGGTACGACCATTCATCCCGGCAACAATGTCGGTTGCGGCAAGGATTACACCCTGTTTGCCCTGGTCGAAGGCAAGGTCAAATTCGAGCGTCTCGGCAAGGATCGCAAGAAAGTCAGCGTCTACGCCTGAAGCGTATCACCTGAACAAGTTTAAAAACCCGAGGTTCTTCAAGTGAACTTCGGGTTTTTTCTGTTACAAAGGAAGAAGAACGTGGCAAACGCCACGCCCAGAACAAATGAAATTCATCGACGAGGTCAAAATACAAGCCAAAGCCGGCGATGGTGGTCGTGGTTGCCTTTCGTTCCGCAGGGAGAAGTTCGTCCCGCTCGGCGGACCTGACGGCGGCGACGGTGGACGCGGCGGCGACGTCAGGCTGGAAGTCGACATGGCCCTGTCGACCCTACTCGACCTGCGTTACCGACAACACCTCAAAGCCAAAAACGGTGCCCCGGGGATGGGCAAGAACATGCACGGCAAGAGTGGTGAGGACCTGGTCATCAAAGTTCCGCCGGGCACTCTGGTCTACGATGACGATACCGGCGAACTGCTCGCCGACCTGACCGAGGCTGAGCAGGGTTTCTGCCTGCTTAAAGGCGGACAGGGTGGGCGCGGCAATGCCCGTTTCATGACATCGACCAACCGGGCCCCACGACACACTCAGCCGGGCATGCCGGGGGAGGAGCGCACCTTGCGCCTGCAGCTCAAACTACTTGCCGATGTCGGCCTGGTAGGACTGCCAAACGCCGGCAAATCAACTCTGATCTCAAGTATCTCTGCTGCCCGGCCGAAAATTGCCGACTACCCGTTTACCACACTGGTGCCGAATCTCGGTGTCGTCAAACACGGCGACTTTCGTTCATTCGTCGTCGCCGATATTCCCGGACTGATTGAGGGGGCCAGTGACGGCCAGGGGCTGGGAACACGATTCCTCAGGCATATTGAGCGAACCGACTTATTTTTACATCTCGTCGATCTCTCGGGACTGCAGGAAGGCGACCCGGTCGAGAACTTTGACCTGATCAATCAGGAACTGGAGCGCTACAACCAGGAGCTGGCCAAAAGGCCGATGCTGGTGGTTTTCACCAAGCAGGACATTACCGAAGTTCGTGAGCAGACCGCCGAGTTGCGTCCGATATTCGAGGAACGGGGTTATCTGACCCTGGCCATCTCGGCAGTAACACACGAAGGGCTGCCTGAACTCGTCAATCGAGTTGCCAGTGAGCTTGATCGCATGCGTCAGAGGGCCCCGGCTTGACAGATGAGGCTTCAAAAGGTAGAGTTTTCCAGTTTTTTCAATAACTTTCACACACTACAGGCACATAAATAAAATGCGTACGATTTTACTGGCACATGTCAAACGGGTGGTTATCAAGATCGGTAGCGGAGTCATCTCTGACCACAGTGGCCTTGACCTCGATCGTATAGCGACACTCTGCGAAGATGTCCATGCCCTTCGCCAGCGCGGCTATGAAGTTATCCTCGTCTCGTCTGCAGCGGTTGCGGCCGGCAAAGCGGACCTCGGCATCAAAGGCAGCGCACGAAACCTGCCGCTGCCTATTAAACAGGCGGCTGCGGCGATTGGCCAGAGCCGCCTGATGCGCGCTTACAAAGACGCGCTTCGCAAACATGGGCTGACTGCAGCCCAGGTTCTTTTAACCCGCGACGACCTTGCCAACCGCCGCCGTTATCTGAATGCCCGCAACACCTTGATGACCCTGCTGGAATATGGTGTTGTCCCGGTCATCAACGAGAATGATACGGTTGTGATTGACGAAATCCGTTTCGGCGACAACGACAACCTGTCGGCAATGACGACCAACCTGGTGGAAGCCCAACTGCTGGTGATCCTGTCGGATGTGGACGGTCTTTACGACAGTGACCCCCGACACAATACCGAAGCCAGACTGATCTCGGAAGTTGAGCGGATCACGCCGGAGATCGAGGCCATGGCTGGGCTGGAAGAAACCCTGCTCGGCACAGGCGGCATGACGACCAAGCTGAAAGCGGCCAAGCGCGCCACTCTGTTCGGAGCCGGGACAGCGATCATCAATGGCCTGACCCCCCACAACTTGCTCTACCTTTTCGATGGCCACGAGCTCGGCACCTACTTCCTGCCGGCGCGCGACCCTATGGCCGCACGCAAACACTGGATTGCCTTTACCAAAAAGCCGAAAGGCAAGCTGATCCTCGATGATGGCGCACACAATGCTGTAGCGGAACGAGGGAAGAGCCTCCTGCCCTCGGGGATCAGGCAGTTGGATGGCACCTTTGAACGCGGTGATGCCGTGCGCCTCTGCGATCTCAACGGCAAAGAGTTCGCCAAGGGGGTGACCAATTACAATTCGGCCGAATTGATCCGCATCATCGGCAAGAACACCAGGGAGATTCTGCAGATTCTTGGTTACCAGTACGGCGACGAAGTTGTCCACCGGGACAATCTTGTCATCAGCAACTGAACAAACCGCTGAGTCAGAACTGAGGAGTAGAACGATGAGCGTAACGGAGCAGATGCTAAAAGTCGCACAGGACGCGAAGACCGCGTCCCAGACCCTGGCCAGGCTTTCCTCTGCCATCAAGAACGAGCTGCTGAAAAAAATGGCCCAAGCACTTCTGGACCAGACCGAAGTGCTGATCGATGAAAACGAAAAAGACCTGATCGCCGCGCGCGAAGCGGGACTGGCACCGGCCATGGTCGATCGACTGACCCTCGACGCCCAGAGGATTCGCGGCATGGCTGACGGGCTCTGTGAAGTCGCAGAGCTGCCTGACCCGGTCGGTGAGATTACCGGCATGTGGCGTCGTCCCAACGATCTGCAGATCGGTCGCATGAGGATTCCGTTAGGAGTCATCGGCATCGTTTACGAATCGAGGCCCAATGTCACCGCAGATGCCGCCGGGCTTTGCCTGAAAAGCAGTAATGCGGTCATTTTGCGTGGAGGCAAGGAGGCAATACATTCCAACCTCGCCATCGGCAGGATTCTGAAGAACCAACTGGAGCGGATGCGCCTTCCTGCGACGCCCCTGCAGGTCATCGAGACAACCGATCGCACGGCCATTCTTGAACTGCTCAAACTGGAAGAGCTAATCGACCTGATCATCCCGCGTGGCGGTGAAGGTCTGATCCGCTTTGTCAGTGAAAATTCCCGGATCCCCGTCATCAAGCACTACAAGGGGGTGTGCCACACCTTCGTTGATGCGAGCGCCGACTATGAACAGGCGGAAAAAATCTGCATCAATGCCAAGGTCCAGCGCCCTGGTGTCTGCAATGCCATGGAGACATTGCTGATCCACCAGGACATTGCCGAGACCTTTGTCCCCCGCATCGCAACTGCGATGCGGGCCCAGGGAGTGGAACTGCACGGCTGCGAGACCACACGGGAGTTCGCCGAGTCGGTCCTGCCGGCAACGGAAGAAGACTGGCACGCTGAATATCTTGACCTGACGCTGGCAGTGCGGGTGGTAGGCAATATCGGCGAGGCAATT
>JAFDBW010000005.1 GCA_019313105.1 Deltaproteobacteria bacterium
CGATCTGATCGGCCGGCCGGTTGAGCAATTGCCAGATCGTACTTCTGGCATCTCGGCTACACAGGCCGGCAAGGTCATTCAAGGTCAACCCGCACCAGGGCGCCCTTAAGACCGCGAGCCAGGCAACCCTGTCTGCCGGATGCTGCAGAGCGCGGACCAGCGAGAGGAGATCCTGGACCACGGGACGAATCGTCAAAGGGTCGACATCCTGGGCCTGGTAGCGCATGCCCGCCTTTTTCAAGGCATCGACAATCGCGACCAGGTGATTCCGCGAACGGACCAGAACGGCGACCTTGCCGCCAGGGTCCTGTTCTCCGGCTTGCCTGATCAGGTCAACAACGGTCTCTGCTTCGGCAGTATCCTGTCGACCGACAAAACAGTGGAGCGAAACCGGGGGTTCCGCCTCGAACCGGTCAAATGCGCTGGCCATGGAGAAACTCACGGCGCCCCTGACTTCGTCTTCTTCAGCCGGGAAAAGCCCGCCGAATTTCTCATTGACCCATTCGACCATCGGTTTGACAGAGCGGAAATTTGTATTCAGAACGATCCGCTCCATCGGCAGGCTGTCCAGGCCTCGTTGACAGACCCGCAGGTAGAGGCCAACCTCTGCCTCGCGAAACCGGTAAATCGACTGCATCGGGTCACCGACGACAAACAGCGTGCGCCCATCGCCCGGCTCCCATCCTGCAGTCAAACAGCGCAGGAGATCGTACTGTGCATAAGAGGTATCCTGGAATTCATCGACCAGGACATGGCGAAGTCGGCTGTCGAGCTGCAGCAGCAATTCTTCCGGAGCCATGGCAGAACCGAGGGCCTTGTGCGCCGCATCGGCGATTTCAATAAAATCGACCTGTCCCTGCTGACGAAAAACCTCCTGCAATTCAGCGACCGCCAACGGCAGCAGATCGATCAGCGCGTCCAGGACCAGCCATTGCTCCCGTGAATACGAGGAGGCAGGCAAACGACGAAGGTCCTGTATCGCCCGGGCAGCAGCGGGATCTTGCCGAAAGCTCTGCAGAAGGTCCATTGCCCGGGCCTTCATGTCAACTGCCTCATCAGACTTTTCGGCCGGGAAGCCGTTGTTTTTGTTCAAGCTTTTCCTGACCTCCCCGCCTGCCGTCAGGATTAGTTGAGACAGTGTCTGCCACTGGCTGAGAGATTCAGGATTTTCAGCGTCCCGCAAAAGGCCGACAAGATCATGATCGGGCTGTTCATCTGCCAGTTTTCCCGCGGCATACAAGGCCAACGCCCTGAGTTCCCGGTACACGTCGGGCGCTATGACACCATTGAGGTGATGAAGAAAAGAAGAGACGTAAAGCTGCAGCCCGGATTCGAGCAGTTGGCGGGGTTGCAGTTTGCGTTTTGCGACAAGATGTCTCAACCACTGGTCACGCCGCCCGAGCATGGCAATAATCAGGTCGCGCAACAGTTTGAGACGATTATCCAGATGGACCAGGAGCCTCTCGATCGATTCCTGCCCCATAGAGCCATTCTCGAGCCTTGAAAGGAGGGTCTCCGCCGCCTTTGTATAAAGATCAGCCGGATCGTCTGTCACCTTCGGCTGGTCACCGAACCGGGACATCCACGGCATCCTTCGAGTCAAAAAGGCACAGAAACTGTCGATCGTCGTCAGCTGGAGACGCGACGGGTTCTGCAGAAGCTGCCAGCCCAGTTCCTTGTCGCGGGCGAGCACCTCACGGGCCCTTTGCCAAGTGTCGACAGCGTGCGCCTCAACAGGAGGCTGGTCGTGTTGCGCCGACTCCAGCGCCTGGAGTAGCCGCAGCTTCATCTCACCAGCGGCTTTGCGGGTGAAGGTGATCGAGAGGATCTCTTCCGGACTCTCTGCGGTCGCCAACAGCGAGAGTATTCGTTGAACCAGCAGTTCGGTCTTGCCGGACCCCGCAGGCGCCTGGACGATGCAGGATCTGGTGATATCAAGTGCTTTTTGTCGTTCATGCCAGTCGGGAGGTAAATGATTCTTATTCATCATCACCTCCACTGTCGGCGTTCTGCTGCTCCAGAATGCGACACAGGCCGGTCAGGTCGCAATACTGGCAGGCCAGCTCGAAGCCGACCGGATCGACAGCCGCGTCACCACGGGAAAAACCGTCACCCAAGGCAGGCAGCACGTTATCCCAGTGCGACAGGACATCATCGAGACTCTCCCACCCCTTCTCGCTGAACTGCTTTTCAAGTTTGCGGGATTTTGCCCCCGGCCAGGATGCCGTTGAGCGGGCCAGACCACGGAACCCGCATTCTCCGGGTTTACTGCGGACTTCTGCGAACATCACCGCGCCAACGCTGCCACGATTCTGTCCAAGGCAGTAGAGCGGCAACTGCGGCTCCGTAACCCGCTCGTCGAGCCACTGGCCCGGATCGGGACGACCGGTCTTGTAATCAATGATCGCAGCCGTGCCATCTTCGAGCTCATCAATACGGTCGATCCTGGTGCGGATCGTCAGGTTTCCGACCTTGGTCTGGTGATTCTTTTCCGCCGCCGTTACCCGGAAGACATCGCGCCGGGTCTCGATGTCGAGCCATTGGCGGGCGATGGTCGC
>JAFDBW010000006.1 GCA_019313105.1 Deltaproteobacteria bacterium
GGAAAGATGCTTCTGGGTTGTCGCCTCCTGCAGACAGGTCAGCAACTCCTTCTCTTTTTCCAGGATGTCTCTGGCCTTGTTGAAGACCATCTGCCCGGCAACGGTTAAAGCCAGTCGCTGACCTGACCGGTCAAGCAATTGCTGACCAAAATGCTCCTCCAGGAACTTGATCCGCTGGGATACGGCAGACTGGGTAATATGTAATGATTCCGCCGCCTTGGAAAATGTTCCTGTTTCCACAGCAGCAATCAGCGTGTTCAGGTATCGCGTTTCCATTCACACATCCATATATATCATTAAAAACTATAAATATTACTTATAAGGGCCATTAAAATGATTCGTTTTACCCTAGCATTAAAGGCATTTATGATTCAACAGATTCCGAATGTCTAAACGGGTATTTTTGCCGCTTTACCGGCCGCAGGGAAAAAGCCTTCGGGCACCCACGAAACCGGTTAAGCAATGACTTGCATCTCATTAAATTGAGGCATTCAGCACGGAAAGGAGAAATCATGCACAGGAAGGTATCACTATCCAGGTCGTCCTGGCTGGTCAAACTCCTTCCCCTGTTACTGTTCCTGGGGGCATGCGCCACCGGGGCAATCAGGGAGAAGCAGTTGACGTTACCAGTCATTGACGGCGCCACTGCAGTCGGGTCAGAGACCTGTCTGGAGTGTCACGAAGGGATGGGCGCAGGGGTTCACTCGCGCCTGGCCGGGTTCGAGTATATGGGCGGCACCGAAGGGTGCGAAGCCTGCCATGGCGGCGGCAGCCTGCATGTCGACTCGGACGGCGACCAGATCCTCAAGTTTGGTGAGCTTCTGCCCGAAGAATCGGCGGCGATCTGCGCCAAGTGTCACACCGAAGGCAAGCTGATGGACTGGACCCACAGCGAGCACGCGCTGACCGACGTCGGCTGCACTGACTGTCACTCGGTCCACGCCGGCGGCAAAACCGCCCTCAAGCAGCAGGACCCGGAGCTCTGCTACACCTGTCACCAGGAGCAGATGGCCAAGGCCAGCTTCCCGTCCCATCATCCGATCAAGGAAGGTAAGATGAACTGCGGCGACTGTCACAACCCGCATGCGGCCGAAGGCCTGGTGACCGAAGAGCGGACCAATGACCTCTGCCTCGACTGCCACTCCCGCTACCAGGGACCGTTCGTCTTCGAACATGCTCCGGTAGCAGAAGACTGCACCATCTGTCACGACCCGCACGGTACGGTGGCCGACAATCTGCTGCAGCAGAACGAGCCGTTCCTCTGCCTGCAGTGTCATGAAGGGCACTTCCATGCCCTGCGCGCCGGTCAACCGGTAGGCACAAATGTACCGGACGGCCCGGGTGGTTCTGTAATTACTGATCCTGAGATCACTTTTACAAACCCACACGGCGAAGAAGGTTGGCAGAAAGCTTTCCTGAGCCGATGCACGGCCTGCCACTCATCGCACCACGGCAGCGACCTGCCCAGCCAGGGCGCACCGAACCCGGACCGTTGGCCCAGCGCCGGCGGCTCTCTCACACGATAATCAAGGAGGCTATCAATGAAGCACGCACACACATGGCTTCTGGTCGCCGCCCTGCTGGCACTCCTGGCCCCTTCTGCATTGCTTGCCGAAGACGGGACAGGCTTCTCCAGCTCCGTCGAAGTGGGAGCTGCCGGCATGTCGGTTGACGATGAAGTCAACAAAGTCAACGAATACTCATCGATCCGCGATGATGACGGGGTCAATCCCTATATCAGAGCGAACCTGAACGGCAGCCACGGCGGTACGCATCTCGACCTCGAGGCCGAACGCTGGGACGATGACGTGATGAATTTCGATCTGGATGTCGATGCCAGCCGCATCTTCCGTTTCGAAGGCAGTTACGATCGGTTCCGGCACTGGCTGTCCCATGACCAGCTCGACTATATGCGCGCCACCATGAAGACTGATGGACAAACATTTCCCGTGCCTGAAAGCGCCAACCCGGCGGTCTACAGTGAAGATCTGGTCCCCAATCAGGACTTTTTCATCATTCACAAGGAGCTCGAGGCGGAAGGCGAGGTGGTGATTCCGGACCTGCCGAACGTGACCCTGAAAACCGGTTACCGCCAGGAAGAGCGTGAAGGTATCGAACAGGTCTTCGGCATGAGCCACTGCTCGGCCTGCCACATCGAGGGCTCTTCGAAAAAAATCGATGAGACGACCAAGGATATCACCATCGGTGCGACCGGCAAATTCGGCATGCTGACCGTCGATTACGAGTACCTGACCCGCGATTTCGACGATGATTCAGCGGACACGACCCGCGATTACCTGTTGGCCGCCAAGCCTGTCGATGGTCTGCCAACGGCCGACTTCGCCAGTGCCCGCCTGCTCTATGATCAGCAGAACGGCGAAATCCCCTACTCGTCTACACCGGATTCGGAGAAGGACAGCCACACCCTGAAGGCGCGTTACGACCTGTCGAAAAGTTCGACGATCAGCGCCGGCTACATCCACGCTAACATCGAAAGCAACAAACAGGACGAGGTCGGGCGCACCCTGCAGGACAACCAGCTGTCCACAGACTATGATTCCTACAACCTGCGGGCTTCGACCCGTCTCGGCAGCTGGCGCCTGACCGGTTACGGCCGCTACGAAGAGATCGACGCTGACGACAATTCGATTTTCTTCACCTACGCTAACGGCACCGACGTCCCAGCGACCACCGAGCGGACTAAATACGAGTCCGAGGAAGATCGTGAAATCACCACTGTCGGCGGCAACGCCGTGTATCGCTTGAACAGCAAGACCAGCCTGC
Organism: Deltaproteobacteria bacterium; assembly: GCA_019313105.1. GTDB lineage: Bacteria > Desulfobacterota > Desulfuromonadia > Desulfuromonadales > BM103 > JAFDBW01. The sequence continues at coordinate 2,785 of JAFDBW010000006.1, forward strand.
GTCTCGGTTACGAGTACGAAGACATCGACCGTGATTATGATGAAGCGATCGACACAGAAACTCACACCTTGAAGGCCTCGGTCCGTTTCCGCCCGAGCAACAGGCTGAACGGCCGGGTCAGCTACACCTACCAGAACATCGATGACCAGTTCCAGAACCCGCATGGCAACAAAGGGCCTATTGATGAGGGATTTGTATGGAGTTCAGCAATCCCCCTTCCGGATAAACGCTGGTACGAGCCTTACTACTACGCCTTGCGGGAAGCGGAAGCGACCAACCTGCCCGAGGACGTCCACGAGGTCAAGGCATCGACCACCTGGACCCCATCAGCAAGCTATTCGGTCACCGTTTATGCCCGCTACCGCCACGAAGA
>JAFDBW010000007.1 GCA_019313105.1 Deltaproteobacteria bacterium
ATGCAGGCCAGTGGTCATCTGAAAGGCTGGCGTGTCGCACAACCCGAGCTGCTCGAACAGGTTGCCAACGCCCTCGGAGCCCTTGCCAGGAAAGAGCGTTTTCAGAAGCGCTATGACGTGACCGATGACGAGGTGATGCTTTATGCCATGGGTGACGGCAATCACAGCTTTGCCACTGCCAAGGCGATCTGGGAGCAGCTTAAATCCGATGCCGCAGATCCTGCAGAAGTTATGGACCACCCGGCCCGTTATGCTCTGGTCGAGCTGGTGAACGTACATGATCCCGGCCTCGAGTTCGAAGCCATTCACCGCGTGGTGTTTGATGTCAGTGTCGAAGACCTGCTTGAAAAGGCAGACGCATATTATCTGAAGGCCGGAACGCCCTGCAGCGTGGAGACATACTCCGGGCTTGACGCAACAACCGCTGCCGTTGAAGCGGCAGGCGCTGCCCATGCGGTTGCGTTCGTCACGGCCGGCGGCTTCGGCCTCCTGCGGGTTGACCAGCCGTCCCTGACTCTCGAGGTCGCGACTCTGCAGACCTTCCTGGATGACTACCTGAAAAGCCAACCGCAAGCGCGCATTGACTACATTCATGGTGACGATGCGGTCACCCGTCTCGGCAGCCAGAAGGGCAATATCGGTTTCTACCTGCCGTCAATTTCGAAGCACGATCTTTTCCGCACCATCGTGCGTGACGGAGCTCTGCCGCGAAAGACTTTCTCCATGGGCGAGGCGGACGAAAAACGCTTCTACCTGGAGGCGCGCAGGATTACCCGCTGAGCCCATTGACAACCTGACGGAAAAGTTGTAAAAACGGCCTTCCGGTAGGTTCCTGCACAACCTGCTGACAGCAGAAATCGCCGACCGTGAAAACCCTTTTTGGGTGGGGCGGCGTTTTCTTTTTAACCATTCCTGTTTTCTTGGAGCCCATGATGAACAAGGTTCGTACCTACAACAAGATTTCCGTCAAAGGCCTGGAGAAGTTTTCTCTCGACAAATATGAAATTGCCAGTGAAATTGGCACCCCCGATGCGATTATGCTGCGTAGCCACGTGCTGCAGCCGGAAGATATCGAAACTTCGGTCAAGGCAATCGGCCGAGCCGGTGCCGGGGTCAACAATATCCCGGTTGATAACTGCACCGAGCGCGGTATTGTGGTGTTCAATGCGCCGGGCGCCAATGCCAATGCAGTCAAGGAACTTGCGCTTGCCGCGATGCTGCTCTCGACGCGCGACATTGTCGGTGCAATAGACTTCGTTCGAAATCAGGGGCCGGGCAAAACTGCAGAAGAGCTTCACTCGCTTGTCGAGGGCGGCAAGAAGACCTATGGCGGGACTGAGCTGAAGGGCAAGACCCTCGGGGTCGTCGGCCTCGGTGCGATCGGCTCCCAGGTTGCTGAAACCGGCCTGATGCTCGGCATGAAAGTCCTTGGCTATGACCCGGCACTCTCGGTCGAGGCGGCTTGGCGTCTGTCGCGCTAGGTCGAGCGCATGGAAAATATGCAGTCACTGCTGGCCAAGTCCGACATTGTCACTTTGCATCTGCCGGTTCTTGAAGCGACCAGGAACCTGATCAACAAGGAGCTGATTGACAGCTTCAGGCCCGGAGCGACCCTGATCAACCTGTCCCGCGAGAAGGTTGTTGATACGGAGGCTATCCTGAAGGGCCTAGATAATGGCCGTATCGGCAAGTACATTACAGACTTCCCGGTTGTAGAGATGATGGGCCACGATAAAGTGGTCTCGATTCCGCATCTTGGTGCCAGCACCGAAGAGGCTGAGGAAAACTGCGCCATCATGGTTGCGAACCAGTTGATTGATTTCCTGGAGAATGGCAACATCAGGAATTCAGTTAATTTCCCGAATATCTTCCTTGAGCGCAATGGCGGTTTCCGCCTTGCGTTCTCCAACCGGAACGTACCGAAAATGCTCAACCAGGTTCTCTCGATCCTGGCCGATCGCAACATCAACGTGATCGACATGATCAACAAGAGCCGAGGTGATGCTGCTTACAATATTATCGACATCGAGCAGGAACCGACCCCCGAGCTGATCCAGGCCCTGGAAGATATTGATGGAGTTATCAAAGTCCGTACACTCTAATTTAACAGGATCATCAGGAGAATATTATGTCCCAAGTTTATAATTTCGGTGCCGGCCCGGCCATGTTGCCGGTCCCTGTCATGGAGCGGATTCGCGACGAGTTTCTTGATTTCAAATCGATGGGCATCTCGATTATCGAGATCAGCCATCGCGCCAAGCAGTTTGAGCAGGTGCTGCTCGATGCCCAGGAGCGTTTTCGCCAGCTGATCGACCTGCCGGATAACTACAAGATCCTCTTTGTGCATGGCGGCGCGCGGATGCAGTTTTCGGCACTGCCGATGAACCTGGCCGGCCGTTCTCCTTCGAAAAAATGCCTTTACGTGGAGACCGGTAACTTTGCCAAGCTGGCCAACAAGGATGCCAAGCCTTTTGGCGATATCCGGGTGATCGCCAACAGTGCCGACACCAACTACAGCTATCTTCCCGAAATCACTGCGGAGATGATCGATCAGGATGCCGCGTATCTGCATATGACCACCAACAACACGATTTATGGTTCCCGGTACAACACGTTCCCCGATACCGGCAAGGTCCCCCTGATTGCCGATCAAACCTCGGAGATTCTCTCCCGCGTCATCGACTACAGCAAGTTCGGTTGTATTTATGCCGGGCTGCAGAAAAATCTTGGTCCTTCAGGAACTGCGATCGTAGTGATCCGCGAAGACCTGCTCGGTCATGCTTCACCTGAGACACCTGTGCTGCTCAACTACGAGCAGTGCGCCAAGGACAACTCGCTGACCAATACCGCCAATACCTTCGCCATCTACGTGACCGGCCTGGTCCTTGACTGGCTGCAGGAGCAGGGTGGGGTCGCTGCGATCGAGAAGATCAACGAGCAGAAAGCCAAGACTCTTTACGACGTCATCGACGCTGGTGATTATTACCGTGGCGTGATTCAGGCCGAATTCCGCGGCACCATGAATGTCAGCTTCAACCTGCCGAGCGAGGAGCTTGAAGCGAAATTCCTCAAAGAGGCCGGAGCCCTTGGGCTTTATGCCCTCAAGGGGCATCGCAGCGTCGGCGGCATCCGCGCCTCGATCTACAACGCCATGCCGTTGGCTGGCGTCGAAGCTCTGGCCGGTTTCATGAAGGAATTCGAGAGTAAAAACGGTTGATGATCAGGGACACTTTTACAAGAAAGTGTCCCCTGGGAATTCATGGGGACACTTCCAGATGGGGTGTCCCTTTTTCATTGAGGAGAACAAGGTGGCTGAACAGCAGCTTAATGGAGAACCCGAATGGGAGCTGTTCGACGCTCCTGCCCTGGTAGGGGAAACCCTGCGCTTCGTCTCGGGAGACCAGACCGGCAATCGTTTCCGTATGAAATACTTCCGTGACCGGGAGAGCCATCTTGTTGCCCGGGTCTGGTTCGGCCCGGTTACCGAGGGCCCTCCCGGACATGCCCACGGTGGCAGTATCGCGGCGGTTATGGATGAAGTTCTCGGCCTGGCGGCCTGGGCATCAGGGCACCAGATTGTCGTCGGCAACCTGAATGTCAGCTTTCGCAACCTGATGCCGATCATGACTGTGGTGCAGGTGAATACGCGTGTGGTTTCCGTGCAGGGCCGCAAGGTGATGGTGCAGGGGGAAATATGCAGCCTGGACGGAAAAGTGTACGCGACCGGCGAATGCCTGTGCATCACGATTACGGAAAGGCATATCGAGCCGCAGCCAGGACAATAAAACTGACTATCAGCAAGACCCTTTCTACTGTGCTTCTCGCCGCTTTACGTTAAAATAGATCTTATTTTCAAGAAGGATTGCTCAAACAATGAAAGTTATCGTAACAGACGAAATCTCAGAAAAAGGGCTCGAACTTCTGCAACAGGATCCAAGGGTGCAGTTGGATGTCCGTTTGGGGCTGAAGAAAGCAGAGCTGCACCAGGTCATCGGTGACTACGATGCCATCATCACCCGCTCCGGAACCCAGGTTGATGCAGAACTCCTGCAGTACGCCAAAAAACTGAAGATGGTGGCCCGGGCCGGGGTCGGCATCGACAACGTCGATGTTCCGGCGGCCAGTGAGCGCGGAATTATAGTCGTCAATGCCCCGTTCGGGAACACCAACTCGGCAGCGGAACATTCCATGGCCATCCTGCTTGCCATGTGCCGCAATGTCCCGCTGGCCAATGACAGTTTGAAAAGCGGCCATTGGCAGAGGGCCCCTTTTACCGGTCACGAGCTTCGACATCGGACGATGGGGATCATTGGGCTCGGCAAGGTTGGCGGTCGTGTGGCACTCAGGGCCAGGGCTTTCGAAATGGAGGTCGTCGTCTACGACCCTTACATCAGCGAAAAGCGGGCCACCGATTTCGGTACCCGCCTGGTATCGCTTGAAGAGCTGGTCGCTTCGGCCGATGTCATCTCTGTGCATACCCCCCTGAATGACGAAACCCGTGAGCTGGTGAACGCAGAGCACTTTGTCAGGATGAAAGACGGTGTTTTGATCGTCAACTGTGCTCGTGGGGGTATTATCAGTGAGTCAGCTATGCTTGCGGCCCTCGAGAGCGGCAAGGTGGCGGGGGCGGCCTTCGATGTCTGGAGCGAGGAACCGCCCAACGACGAGACGCTGAAAAAGCTGATTGCCCATCCACGCATGGTGGTGACGCCTCACCTTGGTGCCAACACCTTCGAAGCGCAAACCAACGTTGCGGTTGATGTCAGCCGGGAAATCCTCAACCTCCTGGAAGGCAAGCCGGTGGAGAATGCCGTGAATATCGCCCGATTCGATCCGGACCTCATGGCCCAGATGCGCCCCTTTAGTAGCCTCGCTGCAGTGTTGGGCGATTTTATCTCGCAACTGGCACCGGAGAACCCGGGCAAGGTGTCTTTCCACTATACCGGCAAGCTGGCCGCCTACGACTGCATGCCGATCACGGTCACCGGCCTCGCCGCGCTGCTCAACCGCTGCACGGATCAGGAAGTCAACATGGTCAACGCGAACCTGGTCGCCGAGCGCCGCGGCCTGGTTGTCGAACAGAGCCGGTCTACCGAATCGGAGTTTTTCTCCAACCTGATTACGATGAGCCTGGAGACGCCGCAGGGCAAACGTACGATCGCCGGGACCCTGTTCGAGGGGACACCGAAGATCGTCAGAATGCGTGATTTCGACACCGATTTCACCCCGGAAGAACATATGCTGGTGATGACTTATGAGGACCGTCCCGGCCTGATCGGCAAAATCGGCACGATCCTGGGTGAGGCTGAAGTAAACATCGGCGCGATGAACCTTGGTCGTCGTGGCAAGGGAGGGGAAGCGATGGTCGTCCTTTCCGTCGACTCGCCGATCGATGAAGCGATTGTGGCAAAGTTGCATAAAGCGATCTGTGCGCACTTTGTCAAGGCCGTGCATTTGAAGCTGTGATGCGAGATGCGCAAAACGAATCCTTGATAGTATGATGGGGTGTGGATCAGTTTATATCGTTCAGCCATAATTCATGATAGAGAAGGCAACAGGTGGATAATCTGTTGCCCTTTTCCGTTGCACTCTGGAATTCAAAGACCAAAGCAAAACCGTCGGGGTTGCCCGACAGCAACTTCATTTTCTTTGTAGCGACAAAGAAAACGAAGCAAATACCATGCTGGCCATCTGATAAAATCGTAGCCTTGAAGATGAACCTTCACCTGCCAGATAATAATAGAACCCACGCATGTGATGCTGGGGGTTGTCATAGATCTGAAGCGTGCGGATGATCAATGATCCGCACCACGTCTTTTTTTTGTGCCCTGTCTTGATTGTTTCAATCGATAAACAAAGGCTCGTTACATTTTGGTATCAGCCCACGTTCTTCTGCACGGTTCATCAAGGTCTCCACCGCAGCTACGCCCTGCTCACGGAGATCCAGCGAGAAATCGTTCACGTAGAGGTCGATGTGTGCATCGATCACCTGGTCATCCAGCTCCTGGGCATGCTCCCTGATGTAGGTGCGCGGCTCCTTTGGATGCTGCAGTGCATAGTCAAGGCTGGCCCGTATGGCCCGATCGACGGCCTGGATCGTTGCGCTGCCGAGGGCTCTGCGGGCGAGGATGCCGCCGAGCGGAATCGGCAGGCCGGTGTCCGTTTCCCACCAGCGCCCCAAGTCGATAACCTCGTGAAAGCCCGACTCAAGGTAGGTGAAGCGAGATTCGTGGATAATCACTCCGGCATCAGCCTCGCCGCGCTTGAGCGCCGGCATGATTTGGTCGAACGGAACCACCAGCAGATCCTCGTAGCCGGCGCCGTAAAGTTGCAACAGCAGGTTCGCCGTGGTCAGCTTGCCAGGGATGGCAATGCGTCTGCCGCGCAAGGCGTGCATATCGGTTGCCTCCGGGGCGATGACAAGTGGACCGCAGCCGCGACCCAGGGCACCGCCGCTCCGCAGTAGTGAATACTGGTCGCGCAGGTGACCGAAGGCATGATAGGAGATCTTCGTCAGGTCGAGTTGGCTGCCCAGGGCAAGTTGGTTGAGTGTTTCGACATCTTCAAGGCGCTCGATGAAGGAAAAGCCAGGCATTTCAACCTTGCCATGTGTGAGGGCGTAAAAGATATAGGTATCATTCGGGCAGGGGGAGTAGCCGAGGCTCAGGGTTTTCATGCTATTGTCCCGGCCATTTTTTCAGCAGGCTAATGACTGCTTGCTGCGCCACCGTCATCCCGGCGACCAGGTCCCAGCGGCCGGTGTCGCGATCTTCCACCAGGTTGGAAATACCGCGTATTTCCAAGAGAGGGACGGCGAGCTGACGGCAGGCAAGAGCAACTGCGGCGCCTTCCATGTTCTCACAGATGCCGCCGGTCCGTTGCTCGATCTGAATGGCCCTGGACGTGGTCCCGGTGCAGGTGGAGACGGTGACGAAAGCTCCGGTGGCCAGTTTTGCACCCTGTTCTGCGGCCTTCTCAAACAGTGTGGGCTGAGCCAGCTCGCGAAGTGGCCTGTCTGTAGGCCATATGTTGAAAAGGGGCTCATCCCCCTGACGCATTGGCAGCCTCATGGCCGCAAAATCAGCGAAGCCATCAGCTGTGGCAACTCCCTCGTCGCCGAAAATCTCGGCATCGGCGAGGGCCAGGTCACCGATCTCCAGGCCGGATTGCGGGTAGGCTCCGCCGCAGCCGAACAACAGGAGTGCTGCTGGCTGACAATATTGCAGCAGGGTAATCGCGGCCGCAGCCGCCGCCGCCTTGCCGATGCCGCCATGGGTCAGGCAGACGTCCTGGCCATAAACACGTCCGGTCAGCATCGCCAGGCCATTGACGGATTCCCGGCCGGGATCCTCAAGGAGCTCTCTGATCAGAACAGTTTCTTCGGGAACGGCCGCGAGAAGGGCAATCATAAGTTCGGGGGGTGGGGCTGGGGGCTGGTGACTGATTTTACCAGCCCCCAATCCCCAGCCCCTGCTCCTAAGGTTTATACCATCCGTTGCGGATCAGGTCCCGGCGCAGTTCGTAGCCGGCATTGCCGATCACGCCGTTGTACCAGAAATGTTCTTCCGCAGAGGTCCTGGACGGACTATCCAGGCGTTTCCTGCCGTCAATCAAGAGCTGACGAAATTTTTCGTCAGGCTCCTTGAGGACGTCCATGATCCTACCCTTAAGCGGCTCTTCGCAGGATGAAGTGACCTGGTGCAGGACATCGCGTAGCTGCAGCCCCATCCGGTATTCCCACAGGTCTCCCTCGAAACCGCTGCAGCACTCCTGGACAAAATCATTCCAGTCAAGCAGCAGGCTGCCAAAATCATCACCGGCGATTTCATCGTAACCTGGGTGCTGGCTCAAGATCTCATCGATCTGTTTCTGCTCGTTCCGGGAAAAGAAGAAGGACAGGCTCTCCTCGACCGGGTACATGCCGAGCTCGTCGACCAGCTCCTGGCAGAAGTAGGCATAGTCGAGGTCACGATCACTGTAATCCTGCAGGCAGAGTGGCAGATTCTCCCGCTCCAGGCAGAGCAGGGACAGGTGGTCATGCCCGAGTTCGGTATGCAGCAGGAGCTCGGGTCGATGCTGAATCCCGGCCTTGCTGAGCAGGTGAGTCAATTTCAGGTGGTTGTCGGAGAAAAAAGTCAGGATCTTCTCTTCCGAGAAGAACATCTCCTGGCTGGAACGGTTGTTGGCCAGGCCGAAGCCAACGAAGCCATCATGCATCAGCCGGTCCCAGTATGGAGCGATGGCGGCGATAATTTCATTAACCGGCATGTAGGGTGAATAGTGAATGGTCGGCGCCGGGGGATCCTGGTCGTTGGCGTTCGGCTCGGTGGTGTAAAATTCGAGGATGAAGAACGCTTCATCGGGCATGCTGGAGGCAAAATCCTTGAATGCAGCTTGTACTTTCTCCGGGCGGGCAAGAATAGAAAAGTGATACGTGTCGCTGGAGTTTTCCAGCAGGGAGAAGTTGTAACCCTCCTGCAGGTGCTGAGAGCGTCGCTTGGCCTGCGGCCATAGCTGAACACCCACCGGAAAATTTGCAAAAATATCTGACAAGGAAACCCTCTTTGTTTCGGAGCAATTAGTTAATATACAATTTTACTTTATTCAACATGATGGGGCAATCAGCTTGACGAAGTCAACAGCCACGTGTTACGGGATTGTTCATCATGTCCTACCAGTAAATGAGGGCGTGGGCTCGACTTTAAGGGGCGGCGCAGAAAGTAGTTCTGAAAAATCAAAAAGGCTGCCTAAACGAGTGTTTAATATAAGTAAACGGGTTTTATCTAAAATAAATTTTTGATTGACTTAACCGGTAACATGGGCTATACCCATGCGATGTATAAAACCCTATTTTACTGTGGGGGGCTTCGAAGCATTCTCACTTCCTTTTAGTAAATCGGTAATTGCGGATTTTTATATAGCTGTCAACCGGCAGGGCCCTGGCCCGGTCAGTTGAAAAACTCTAGCGAACAGAGGAATCAAAGATGGCCAAAAAAGCGATTAAACCGTCACTGAAAAATCCATTTGCACCACCGGAACAAGTCGAGTTCACCATCCCGGGTGAAGTTGCCGGGGTCCGCGGCGGCTACGAAGAGGTTATGCAGGAAGGTTACGACCTGATCCAGCGCCCGATCAAATCCGTTGCCGTCGGCCAGATTGAAAAGCAGCACTTCAAGAAGCGGATGACCGTCTGGGAGCGGATCAAGGTCCTGACCCAGGACGAGCCGAACGTGCTCTACCAGAACTGGGGCAAGAACCTCGATGGCGCCTCGCTGGTCACCGGAATTCTCAATATCAACGGTCGTGATGTCGGCATCTATGGCCATGATTTCACGGTCCGCGCCGGTTCCATCGACGCAACCAACGGCAACAAGCTGGCGCGCATGTTCTATATGTGCGGTGAGAAGGGCCTGCCCTTGATCGGCATGAACGACTCGGCCGGTGCTTTTGTCCCTGCCGGGGTTGGCGGTCTCGACGGTTACGCCGAGGCCTTTACCGCCCTGCGCAAGATCAGCGGCGTGGTGCCGACGGTCATGTGCATGTTCGGCTACAATGCCGGTGGCGGCTCTTATCTGCCACGCCAGGGCAGCTTCGTTATCCAGCCGAACGACACCTTTTTCGGCCTGACCGGGCCGGGCGTCGTCAAGTCGGTACTCGGTGAAGACATCACCCCGGAAGAACTGGGTGGACCGAAGGTGCATGGCGCCTCCGGCGTCGCCGACCTGACTGTCTCTGACGAAACCGCGGCCTTGCGGACCGCGTCACGACTGGTCAGCTACCTTCCCGACAACAACTTCAGCATGGCGCCTTTCCAGGAAACCAGTGATCCGCTTGATCGCAAGACCTGGGAGATCAACACCCTGCTGAAAAAGGCGTTCAACTCCCCGACCGGCTTTAACACGCCGTTTGATGTCTCGATCATCATCCAGCAGATCTGCGATCACGGCGATTACTTTGAAATCCAGCCTGAGCGCTCCCGGGAAGCGATCACCGCCTTCGGCCGTCTCGGCGGCAACGTGGTCGGCTTCGTCGCCAACAACAGCGCCGTGTCCTCGGGTCAGATCGACTGCGACTCGGCGCTCAAGATTGCCCGCTTCGTGCGTTTCTGCAACATCTACAATATTCCGTTGATCTTCATGGAAGACACCACCGGCTTCCTGCCGGGTCGTGAGCAGGAAGCCCGCGGCATTGTCCAGGCCGGCCGCTCGATGCTCGATTCGATCGTCGATGTCCGTACCCCGCGGATCCTGTTGATTCTGCGCAACGCCTACGGCGGCGCCTATGCGTCCTTTAACAACTACCCGACCGGTGCAGACCTGGTCCTCGCCCTGCCGACCACCCGCCTCGCGGTTATGGGACCCGCCGGCAAGGAGTTCGTCTACAAGACCGAATTGCGCAAGATCCGCGGCGCCATCAAGCAGATGGTCGCCGATGGCACCCAGTCGCGCATCAAGGCCGGTGTCGAGGGCAGCGAAGCAAAACGGGACGCCGAAGCCGAAGCCGCAGAATGGCTGAAGAACCAGGAAGCAGAACTCAACCTGCGCTACGAAAAAGAGCTGATGAAC
>JAFDBW010000008.1 GCA_019313105.1 Deltaproteobacteria bacterium
CATTGTCAGCTGTGGTTTCAGAAGTTATTTAAAAGTTGCGCGCGGATATCCTCGGCAAGGCGCCTGGCAACCTGTCTCGCCGTCAGTCGTTCCCCTTCCAGCTGCAGGTTCTTGTTAATCGTAGCACTGTAATCTTCACTGCGGCTCATTTTCTCCTGCCACAGGACCTGGTCGTTACTGTGCTGCACCAACTTGACTGTTATATTCATGGTTGCCCGGTAATCACTAATCCTGTCAGAAGAGCTGAAGGAAATCGCGTTACTGCTAAAAGTATCGACTGTTCCGCCAATCATTAATTCCGCAGCATCGGCATTTTCAGTCAGTTCAAAAAGCCTTGACCTGGAGAGTTCCTCAACCAGCGCATCAGTCATGTAATTATCCAGGTACGGCTGCGCCGTGGTATTTTCAAACAGCTGGACATACACAACTCTCGCATCGCCACCGACCCAGGGGTCAGACGCTCCGGGCACATGATACCCACATCCTGAGACAAGCAGGACCAAAAGAATCAGAAGTATACGCATTTTCTCACCCTATGACCACATTGACCAGCCGGCCAGGAACGACAATGACTTTGCGAACGTTCTTCCCCTCGGTAAAACGGGCGACATTCGCATCCGCCAGAGCCGCGGCTTCGATCGCACCCTTGTCTGCATCTGCAGGCACGGTCACCTTGCCACGTACTTTGCCATTAACCTGGACAACAATCAACAGAGTCTCTGCGCTCAGAGCATTTTCATCCCAGACCAGCCAGCGACTGTGTTCGAGAGAATCATCATAACCCAGGTTCTGCCACAACTCTTCAGCTATATGCGGGACGAACGGCGACAACAGACGGACGACTGACTCGACAGCCTCACGCATGACTTCCGGTGCAGATTGCTTGTCGGGGAACGCTGAGATACTGTTAACCAGTTCCATGACCGCTGCAATCGCCGTGTTGAAATGAAAACTGCCGTCGATATCTTCCGTGACCTTCTTGATCGTCCGATGCACCTGGCGACGGAGCTCACGGGCTGCCGGTAGCAGCTGTTCGACGTTGACCTGATCGGCGTCTTTAATAATTGGCAGGTTCTCGTAAACCAGCCGCCAAACCCGGTTGAGAAAGCGGGAGCAGCCTTCCACGCCCTGTTCATTCCATTCAAGGTCTTTTTCCGGAGGTGAAGCAAACAGGGTAAAGAGGCGCGCCGTGTCAGCACCAAAGCGGTTGATCAGGCCATCCGGATCAATAACATTCTTCTTCGATTTACTCATCTTCTCGTTACGACCGGAAACAACCGTATTCTGGCAACGGCTGCAGAGGCCGTTATCAATCTCTTCCGGGTAAAGCCAGCCATGTTTCGGACAAGACTTGGTCTCCATGCAGACCATCCCCTGGGTTAACAAGTTCTCAAAAGGTTCATCGAGGGACACCATACCCAGATCACGCATGATTTTCGTCCAGAACCTGGCATAAAGCAGATGCATGACAGCATGCTCGACACCACCGATATACTGATCAACGGGCAGCCAGTAGTTAACTGCTTCGCGGTCGACAGGCGCCAGATTGAATTTCGGGCTGGCATAACGCATGAAATACCAGGAGCTTTCGACGAAAGTGTCAAAGGTATCGGTCTCACGTCGTGCAGCCTTGCCGCATTTCGGGCAGTGGGTATTGACAAAGGACTCGAGCCCGGCCAGAGGGCTCCCTCCTGCACCGCTGAATTCGATGTCAGTAGGCAGTTCAACAGGCAGGTCCTGCTCGGGCACTGGTACTGCGCCACAATCATCGCAGTAGATCACCGGAATCGGCGTCCCCCAATAACGCTGCCTGGAAACCAGCCAATCTCGGATCCGGTAGTTGATCGAGCTTTCACCGGCGCCCCTGTTTTCGAGGAATTCTGTAACCTTTATTTTTCCAGTCTCGTTATCCAGGCCATCGAATACCCCAGAATTGACCATCCGCCCCTGACCGACCCAGGCTTCGGTCATACTTGCAGCTTCGAGGGTCTCCCCTTCAGGCTGAATGACTACCTGGACAGGGAGTTCATATTTACGGGCAAACTCGAAATCACGCTGGTCGTGCGCCGGGACCGCCATGACAGCACCGGTCCCGTAGCCCATGAGAACAAAATTTCCCAGGTAAACCGGGATTTTTGCCCCATTGACGGGGTTAATGCAGTAGGATCCGGTAAAGACCCCTTCTTTTTCGTAATCATCACTTGTGCGTTGGGCGTGATCGACAGACTGGACTTTGCTGACGAATGCTTCCACTTCACGTAAATGGTCAGAGGTCGTCAGGGATTTTGCCAATGGGTGTTCCGGTGCCAGGCTCATGAAGGTTGCACCGAACAGGGTGTCAGGACGGGTTGTGAAAACCCGGATCTTTTGCTTGCTGCCGTACACCGAAAAATCAATCTCACAACCGGTACTCCTGCCGATCCAGTTGCGCTGCATGGTCAGGACAGATTCGGGCCAGCCGGGCATCCGATCTGTCTCGTCGAGGAGCTCTTCAGCATAGTGTGTGATCTTGAAAAACCACTGGTCGAGTTCCTTCTGCACGACCTTATTATCGCAACGCCAACAGCATTCTTCCTCAACCTGCTCGTTGGCCAGGACCGTCTCACATTCAGGGCACCAGTTGACGGCAGCACTCTTCTTGTATGCCAGCCCCTTCTCCAGCATCTTCAGAAAGATCAACTGCTCCCAGCGATAATAATCAGCATCGCAGGTAGCCAACTCCCTGTCCCAGTCGTAGGAAAAGCCCATTCGCTTGAGTTGGGTACGCATATTTGCAATATTTTCGCGTGTCCAGACCGCAGGGTGCGTACCATGCTGGATTGCCGCATTCTCGGCCGGCATGCCGAAGGCGTCCCATCCCATCGGATGCAGGACATTGAATCCCTGCAGGCGTTTGAAACGAGCGACAACATCGCCTATCGAGTAATTCCGGACATGCCCCATGTGAATCCGCCCTGACGGGTAAGGAAACATCTCCAGCAAATAATACTTCGGCTTGTCATGATCCTCAGATACCTTCCAGGGCTGGCTGGACGACCAGCGTTCCTGCCAGGCCTTTTCGATTTCCAGAGGGTTATAACGTTCCTGCATAGATCCTCCAAAGAGACATCACATCCTGAAACATGAAAACCGGCATAAGCCGGTTATCTCACGTGCAGGACAGCGGCAGGCCATCGCACGACTGCAAAGGCCGCCTGTAACCTGTTTACTTGGCGCGATACGTAATGCGGCCGCGACTGAGATCGTACGGCGACAACTCCACTGTGACCCGGTCGCCGGGAAGAATACGGATATAGTATTTACGCATCTTGCCGGAGATGTGTGCCAATACTACGTGCCCGTTGTCGAGTTCAACCTTGAACATGGCATTAGGCAAAGGTTCTATAACGCTGCCTTCAACTTCAATTGCTTCTTCTTTAGACAATCTCGCCTCCCGATTTACGCTGGCTTGGAATCAAACATTCATTAATTTTTTAACCGTTTCCAGTATCTGCATGGTCTGGATCGGTTTGGTGATGTATTCATTGGCCCCCAGGGCCAGGGCCCGCTCACGGTCTTCGGTTGCCCCTTCGGTAGTAATTATGATAATTGGTGTCTCCTTGTAGTTGGGGTCGTTGCGCACCATGCTTACCAGTTTCAGTCCGTCCATGATTGGCATGTTGATATCAGTAACGATCAGGTCAAACTTGTCAGAGCTGAGTTTTTTCAAACCGTCTACGCCATCATTGGCTTCAACGATCTGGAAGCCACGAATCCGCTTCAAGGCAAAAACAATCAACTGTCGCATGGTGGGTGAGTCTTCAACAACAAGAACCTTATAGCCAGTCATGAAATCTCTCCCACGTTCACTTGGTCAACAAATCAATAAAACCCTGGATGGTGGACAGCTTGCGCTCTGAATCGGAGTAGAGCCTTGACGAGAAAACCGCCGTAGCTGCATGGCCGGCCAACAGGGTGAAAAGTTCGTAGTCAACATTGGTAAATTGATCTTTTTGGATCAGGAGCTTGTAGATCACGATCACACCGATAACATGTTCCTTGATTTTGAGCGGGATACATACGATCGGCTTTTCAAAATCGCGCTGGTAACCTTCCATCGTTTCAATGAAGTAATTTTCGCCGTTCTTGACCGATTCACCGATAATCCCCTCGCCGACAGCTATCGAAGGCATTTCTGAGGTTTCTAGACCTTCACTGGCAACAGGTTCAAGCTTATTAGTTTTTTCATCAAGGAGTAATACGCCGAATTCTTCTGCACCAATCAGGTTGATTACAATTTCCAGGATGATCTGGAGGACTTCTTTAAAATCCAATGTC
>JAFDBW010000009.1 GCA_019313105.1 Deltaproteobacteria bacterium
AAACGAAAAAACGGAGGAAAATCATGTCCATGTTTTGCTACCAATGTGAACAAACCGCAAAAGGGATCGGCTGCACCGCGGTCGGCGTCTGCGGCAAACAACCTGATGTCGCCGCCTTGCAGGACCTGCTGGTCTACACCCTCAAGGGCATTGCCTTCTGGGCAGACAAGGCCCGGGCGAAAGGCATCAAAGACCAGGAAATCGATCGCTTCATGATCGATGGACTCTTCACAACTGTCACCAACGTCGACTTCGATCCGGAAGCCGTTTCCAAATTCGTTACAGAGGGCGTACGTCTGCGTGGCAAGGCAAAGCAGCTCGCCGGTGCTTTTGACGGTACGGTCCCCGCTGCCGCACAGGACTGGGCTCTGCCGGCTTCGATTGACGAGCAAGTCAAGCTTGGCGAACTGCATGGCGTAAAGGATTTCACCGTTGATCCCGACATCCACTCGGTGCGCGAGATTACCATGTACGGGATCAAGGGCTACGCCGCCTATGCCGACCACGCCAGGATCCTCGGCAAGGAATCCGAGGAAATCTATGCCTACACGCACAAGGCCCTGGCGGCACAGCTCGACGACAGCCTCGACCTGATGGCCAACGTCGGACTGGCAATGGAAGCCGGCAAGATCAACTACATCACCATGGAACTGCTCAACCACTCCCATGTAGAGGCTTACGGCCATCCGGTCCCGACCCCGGTCCAGCTCGGCACCAAGGCCGGCAAGGCAATCCTGGTCTCAGGCCACGATCTGAAATTTCTCGAGGAACTGCTTAAGCAAACCGAGGGCACCGGCATCAACATCTACACCCATGGCGAGATGCTGCCGGCACACGGCTACCCCGGCCTGAAGAAGTATCCAAACCTAGTCGCCAACTTCGGCGGCGCCTGGCAGGACCAGCACAAGGAGTTCGCCGAATTCCCCGGTGCCATCATCTTCAACACCAACTGCATCCAGAAGCCATCTGAAAGTTACAAGGACCGCCTCTTTACCTGGGGCCTAGTCCAGTGGCCCGGCGTCAAGCATGTCAATGGCTGGGACTTCTCCGAAGTGATTGCCAAAGCGAAGCAATGCGATGGTTTTGAAGACAACCCGGGGCAAGAGATTCTCACCGGTTTCGGACACCACGCCATTCTTGGCGTAGCCGACAAGGTCATCGAAGGCGTCAAGGCCGGCGCGATCAAGCACTTCTTCCTGGTTGGCGGCTGCGACGGTGCCAAGTCGGGGCGTAACTACTACACAGAATTCGCCGAGCAGGCACCGAAGGACACCGTCATCCTGACCTTGGCCTGTGGCAAGTTCCGCTTCAACAAACTCGACCTTGGCGATATCGGCGGCATCCCTCGCCTGCTCGATGTCGGCCAGTGCAACGATGCCTACAGCGCCATCCAGGTTGCCCTGGCGCTGGCTGATGCCTTCGAGTGTGACGTCAACGACCTGCCGCTCTCAATGGTTCTGTCTTGGTACGAGCAGAAGGCCGTTGCGATCCTGCTGACCTTGCTGCACCTCGGCATCAAGAACATCAAACTTGGTCCGTCACTGCCAGCGTTCATTACACCGAATGTTCTCAACTTCCTGGTTGAGAATTTCAATATAGGACCGATTACGACTGCAGAGCAGGATATCAAGGAGATTCTCGGTTAAACCGTTCAATCAACTGAAAAAAGCAAGCGGGCAGCCAGGATGGGCTGCCCGCTTGCGTTGTCATCTTCCAATATTGAATCCAAACAGCCAATATCCTTAGGTCATCTGAGAATGGGTTGCGAGAAGGTTTATATTAATCGCAGCGTCTCAGAAGTCAGGGTCAGTAAGAATTTGGCAAAACGGCCAAGTTTGCCTATCAAAACGATGCAGTAGTATAAATAGGACCGCCTCACGAAATGATGGGCACTTGGATCTAGTCGAAGTGGCAAATTCTCATTTGTCTGGTGTTACAGCGTTAACACTTCAGTGCAATCACCACATACTCCACGTTATTGTCCTAGGTTATCACCACCGCTCATCATTGCTATTGTTGCCTCCCTGATACTCGATGGATAAATACATGTCAGGCGGTGATAGATTAATTTTTAAAAAAAACACGGTAGATTATATACGTAGAGATTTATGTAAGAAATTTGTCAGTAGATAAACCCATTTAAGTCAAATATGAGCCTCTTGCAAAAGTAGATTAAGTTTTTCGTATATAGAGGTAATGGGTTAAAAAGTCGAGCTTCAAAGGCAACTCTCTGATATTATTAGGTTACCACACCAAATAAGAATCAGGAGGACGCCAATGAAGCTCAAGGCCAAAATATCATGGTTGATGGGAACAGTACAGCAAAGTCTGTTTCCCTATCTTGACGAGAGCCTGCCCGATCCGCTGACGGGCCCAGAGAGGCAGTTGGTCAAGATCCTTGAGCTGGTTCAGGTTGAACAGCATGTCCCGGTCAGCGGCAGGAGGTCCCCTCGGAATCGACCTTCTCCCGGGCCTTTGCCGAGGATGCCCAAGCCGGCCTCGGAACGGTGGGCCACGATGCCCTGGTCACGGAACATCTCGGCTCGGAACTGATTGGCCACATCAGCCGGGATTTGACC
The DNA here is from genome assembly GCA_019313105.1 of Deltaproteobacteria bacterium. Taxonomy (GTDB): domain Bacteria; phylum Desulfobacterota; class Desulfuromonadia; order Desulfuromonadales; family BM103; genus JAFDBW01. Next base: position 2,580 of record JAFDBW010000009.1, read on the forward strand.
TCTCTTGCGGGGCGCGAGAAGCCGGTCAAAAAGGTCAAATCGCCCTTAGCGAGTCGATGACTAGACAATCTACACGAGGGAAACCGGGATTGCTGTCTCAAACTTGATTCTCTCCATCGCGAACAGGGTCCGAAATTTAACCACATTCGGGTCATTGTTAAAGAGCCTGTTGCAGATGGCTTGGTATTCCTTCATGTCAACCAGGTTAATTATCAAGATTACGTCGGTTTCACCTGTCACACTGTAGACCTGTGCTATGGCTGGCTCCCTCAAAATTTGCTCCATAAACATTTTCCGAGCTTCTACCCCGTGCCGCTCAAGCGTTACATCAACGATTGCTGTCAGCCCACGATTGAGTTTGTCTGGATCGACCAAGCCCACTGTTTTCAGTATCACTCCCTCCTTTTTTAATCTCTGAACACGTCGCAGGCAGCTTGATGGTGACAGGTTGATTTGAATTGCCATCTCCGCATTGGTCAGATCAGCATTGTTCTGTATTACTTCGATAATCTTGCAGTCAATTGAATCCACTTGCAATATCCTCCTGTTTTATAGTTATTTTTGCAACTATTAGCCATATTAACACAACACTTAGTCACATGTTCGACTTAAAATCATCTATCCTGCCACTATCTTTGGTTTAGGAGGTAGTGCGTGAAGAGATTGGCATGTGAATTGAAAAAACTGATGGGCGACACCTTCTCTCTTTACGGTGAGCTATTGAAGGTCATGATCCCTGTCATGATTCTGGTGAGGCTTGCTGTCGAATTCGGAGCCATTGAGTTCGTCGGCAAGTTGATTGCCCCGGTCATGGGTTGGGTTGGCTTGCCAGGAGAGATGGGGTTTGTCTGGGTGACCGCAATGATTGTTAATATCTATGCCGGTGCAGCGGCCCTACTTACAATCTTACCGGAGTGTCCACTGACGATTGCGCAGGCCACAATTCTCGGCTCGATGATTTTGATCGCCCATTCACTACCGATCGAACAACGTATTGCTCAGAAAGCTGGTGCCGGGCTTCTCTTTACCTTGGGGTTAAGGCTGATTGCTGCGATGGTGTACGGAGTGATACTGTCAATTTTCTATTCGCGATTTCCTGAGTTTCAAAAGCCGGCAGAGGTGGTTTTCCTCGAACTGGCACCTCCTTCGCAAGATTGGCTGTCGTGGGCAGCCAGTAGTATCAAATCGCTATGGTCGATCTTCTGGATTATCTTCGTTCTGTTATTCGGGTTGCGCCTGCTGGACATATTTAAAATTACTCCGATTCTTGCCAAGGCTTTATCACCATTTCTGCGGTTCATGGGAATTGGCGAAAAGGCCACATCGATGGCCGTAACTGGTGCACTGCTAGGGATTTCTTACGGCGGGGCATTAATTATTCAGGAGGCCCGCTCCGGTAACCTTGCGGAGAAAGATATTTTCCTCTCGCTCTCCTTCATGTGTCTCTGTCACGGCTTGATTGAGGATACCCTATTCGTGATGGCCTTCGGTGGGCACTACTCTGGTTTACTTATCGGTCGGTTTATCTTCTCATTGCTTGCAATTATGATTTTGTCACAAGTCGTTAGCAAGATGCCGTCTCTGGCAGTTCAACGCTACCTGTTCAGCAAATCGGACTACAGTGCAAACCAAACCGCTACCGGATAAGCAAAATGATGAAGCAAGTTATCTAAGCGAGCACATGAGGTTCAAAAGGTAGGTTTCAAAATCGTTTCTGCAATAGATTAGAGTCCCTTCCATGACAGGATTACTACTCTACAAAATTGGCATTACCATGATGGCAGTTCTCGGCCTTTCATTTGTTGCCGAAAAGATCAGTACTAGGCTGGCCGGCCTTCTTTCCGGCTACCCAATCGGTACTGCTATAATCCTGCATTTTTATGGTCTAGAATACGGTGCCCAATTTGCGGCCGACGCTGCGATATTCAACCTCTGTGGGCTGTTCGCATCGCAGTGCTTTGCCTACACCTATTACCGTGCTTCGCAGCGAACCACGTCACTTTTTCTGGTCTCAGTACTCGCTCTGTCAGGATACATGCTACCGGCCTTCATTGTCAGCCAGACGAATCCGACCAGGCTCAATGCTTTAGTCCTTGCCGTTATCGTAACGGCGCTGTTTTGCATCCTGCTTCGCAACAATACAACCCAAAAGGTTGCACCCTCCAGGACTTGGTCAACTCACTTGGTTGTCAGCCGATTGTTGTTCACCGCGACACTTGTTCTTGTTGTGACTGAGTTCGCAGACATCGTTGGTCCGAGCTGGGCGGGTCTCTTTTCTGCTTTTCCTGTGGCTCTTTACCCATTGGTGTTCTTGCTGCATCGGGAACACGGATCCGAGACGGCACGAACCTTCCTTGGAAATTTCCCATACGGTCTCTGGTCAGTCATTGCATACGCCCTGACCGTATCCTTGGTCTACCCGCTATACGGTGTAGTCTTGGGAACACTGCTTGGATTTGCCATTGCAACTGCCGTATTGGCGGTCATAGGGATAAAGCCGCTACTTATTTACTGGAAGTGTCCCAAGCAAAACGCAACGTGATAGTTTGCTTTTTGCTCCACATGTTACTGGTGGTAACCCACCTCGGGGTAGGTTTCTCATAAACCACGACTTCTAGGACGAAAAGCAGGTTATTATTGATAGAGGTATTCAGTAAGCTCATTAATCCACAAAATTATGGCTAACTGGGTTCGATCCCTGGTGGCCGTTTTCGTTCTCATTTACAGGTTGACAAGCCTGACCGAATTGGTTAGGTATTCCTAAGTATAGTTGATAATGTCATATGTATGTATGTCTCTGGGAATCGTTAGAGAACAAGCGGTCCACATCACATAGGACTAATCACGACACAAATTAAGGAGCTAAAATGAATATATTGGTCGTACTAACTTCACATGACAAGCTCGG
>JAFDBW010000010.1 GCA_019313105.1 Deltaproteobacteria bacterium
ATTATCCAATGAGAAATTTGTCGCCAACGCTCCGGCACATGTCCTTGAGAAGGATCGCGGCAAGCTCAGGGATGCCGAGGAGAAAATGACGGTTTTGCAGGAGAGTCTGGAGAAGATTCGGACTTTGCAGTAGAAATGGTTTTGATAATGATGAAGGGCAACAGAGGAACCATCTGTTGCCCTTAAAGCTTTAAAGTTTCCCCTCAATATCCCAGCTCAACATCCTCCAAAAGCTCAGCCAGATGTTGGCGAATCTGTGTGCTGTTGTCCATGGCGTGTATGTCCGTGTAGCGTTGACAGGCCATTTCCAGTGATACCCCTTTCAGAAAGGCCTTGATGCGAGGGATGAACGGTGCCGGCATGGAGAACTCTCTCAAGCCCATGCCGAGCAGAAGCAACATGGTCAAGGGGTCGGTTGCCATCTCACCACAGAGACTCACACCCTTGCCACGCGACAACGCGGTAGTGGTGACTTCATGGAGGACCTGAAGGACTGCTGGGTGCAGCGGATCGTAATATTTCCTGACCAGTGGGTTGTTGCGGTCAGCGGCAAGCAGGTACTGGACCAGGTCGTTGGTGCCCAGGGCGAAGAAGTCAACCTCATTGGCGAGTTGTGGGACCAGCCTGACTGCGGCAGGCACTTCAATCATGACGCCGACCGGGATTTTATCCGGGCAGTTCAAGCCGTCTTTTTTGAGATTGGCCCGTGCTTCCTTGACGACTTCAAGGCAGGCCCGTGTTTCGTCAAGGCTTGAAATCATCGGAAACAGAAGTTTGACCGGACCATCGCAGCCGGCCATCAGAATTGCCTCTATCTGGGTACGGAAAATGTCAAGGTTGTCCAGAGAGACCCGTACGGAACGCCAGCCCATAAACGGGTTGTCTTCCTTCGGCGGGCTGAAGTAAGGGAGCCCCTTGTCACCACCAATATCGAGGGTCCGAATAGTGACGGGTTGCCCGTCGAATTCCTTGACAACTTTGCTGTACAGTTCGTATTGATCGTTGCGATCCGGAAAATCGCCCCGGGCCATATAGGGGAACTCGGTCCGATAGAGACCTACGCCTTCGGCACCGAAACGTTTTGCAACAGATATATCACTGATCAGACCGATGTTGGCGCGCAAGATGATTCTTTGGCCATCAGAAGTCTCGGCAGGCTGGTCCCGGTACTGATCAAGACGGCATAGCTCACGTGTTTGATCCGCAAGGAGCCTTTGATATTCTTCTCTGATCGCCTCCAGCGGTTTGATGTAAACCTGCCCCGAGTTGGCATCTATGATCAGATCATCTTCCGGTGCGATCTGTCTTAGTGCTCCGCGGGCGCCGACGATTGCCGGAATGCCCATCGCTTTGGCCATGATTACGGCATGTGAGCTTGTTTCACTGTCCTCGGTAATGATGCCGAGGATCTGATCGTTGTCGAGCGTGGCCATGTCAGATGGCAGAATCCTCCTGGCGACCAGCACACTGGGGTGTTTCAGGTGCAGGGTATGGTCTGCACCGTCCCCGACCAGGTTGGCCAGAATACGCCGGCCGATATCTTCCATGTCGGTAGCACGTTCCCGGAGATATGGGTCGTCCATCTTGGCAAAAGCTTCGATGTAATCGGCAACGGTTTTTTCCAGAGCGTACGCGGCACTGTGCCCGTCATGGATTTCCTGCTGCAGCTTTTTGCTGAAGCTGCGGTCCTCCAGAATCATAAGATGGGTGTGGAAGATTGCCGCATCGCTTTCATTCAGGCGCTGTGCGACGCGTTTCTCGAGAAAGATAGTCTGGATGCAGGTCTTTTCCAGAGCGCTTTCAAGATTTTGCAACTCGGCTTGTATGTCTACTTCTTCTTCGTGCAGGATGTCGGCAAAACCGAGCCTTTCCTCGAGAATGGCTGCCGGTCCCATGGCAACCCCGGGGTAGGCGATCCTGCCAGAAAGAACGTTCTTAGATGCGTCATCGGTAGCGCTATCCATGTCCGTACTGGACTGCCGGGCATTCGCCAGGGCTTCAGTGACGCGCACGCTCTCTTCCTGATGCTGGCGAATCGAGTCAAGCAGGCGTGCATTGACGACAATTGATGAGATCTGGAAGGCAATCGTCGACAGGGCGCTAATCTCTTCTTTATTGAATTGTCGTGGTTCCTTGGTCTGGAGGACGATGACTCCAAGCGGATTGCTGCGATCAAAAAGTGGTATACCGAGAAAAGAGTGGAAGCGCTCCTCTCCGGTTTCCTTGAAATATCGGTAGCTTGGATGCTCCTGTGGCTCTTCAATGGCAATCGCGTGGCGTTTCTGGGCCGCCATACCGGTGAGGCCCTCACCGATTTGCAGCGTGACTTTACCAACCGCCTTGCGGGAAAGGCCTTTGGATGCCTGCAGCCGCAAGGTCACGTTGTCTGCATCCAGCAGATAGATTGAGCAGACGTCCGAGCGCATGCGGCGTGCAACAAGTGTTACGATATTGCGCAGGGTCTCGTCGAGATCATGTGACTGGAGAATCAGTGCACTGATATCTTCAAGGGTCGTGATACCTATTTTGGGCCGTTGTGTAGGTGACATGGAGTTGATCAGAATAAAGGAAGATTGACTAACTTTAACATGATAGCTGAGGTCAGCTCATTTAGCGACTTAAAAATCGATCCATGACCTCAAATCTGGGCGTCCTGATAAAAAAACGCCGCCCGGAGGAGAGAGGTTCCGTGGCGGCGTAAACAAGGGAACAGGAATCCTTAGGATGGAAACTATTGTCCCTAGACAGTTGGTCAACTTTATGAGCAATCATCGTGCCAAAATTGTGATTTTCTCAAGGTTCCCTGTGAACCGCTGTTTTAGCGGGGTTTTAGGTGTGTTGCCTTGATCTTGTCAATTCGCTTGAAGTGTGCCTAAAGTGACACACATTATTGGGGCGGGTGGGGAAAACACCGTAATGGTGGGCGATATCGCTGTGCCATGAGTGACACAATGTATTGGCGATATATGACAATTATTGTCTTAGAATCGTCTCATTTTTGTGTCAGGACTTGAAGTCAACTCCGTTGAGACCATTGCGATCAAGCATACGATAGAAGGTGCGCCGGGGAATCCCGGCCAGTCGAGCTGCCGCCGAAACGTTGCCTTGAGCCTCGCGTAGGTAGCGGGTCATGAGGTTTTTTTCAACCTGGTTGAAATGCTTCTGGCGTTGAGTCCGCAGTGTGTCTGCGCTTTTTTCATCCGCGGCTTGCAAAACCAGTTCGCCGAAAACAACCGGCAAATTTTCCAGCCTGATGATCTCATCGCGGGTCAAAACAGCGGCGCGTTCGATAATGTTCTGCAACTCGCGGATATTACCGGGCCAATGATACTGGCGCATGGCATGGATTGCGCGGTCTTCAATCCCGACCAGGTTTTTGTTGACCCGGGTACTCGCTTTGGCGATGAATGCCTCGAGCAGTTCATCGAGTGATTCAAGACGATTCCTCAGTGGGGGCATGGTGATGGTAAAGACGTTCAGTCGGTAAAAGAGATCCTCGCGAAACCACCCTTCGGCCACCCCCTGCTCAAGGTTGCGGTTCGTTGCTGCAATCAGGCGAACGTCAACCTTTGCCGAAGCGTTGCCACCAACTGGCCTGATTTCACCGCTGTCCAGCACACGTAACAGTTCAGCCTGCAGTTTCGGGGTGATGTCGCCAACTTCATCAAGGAAAATCGTGCCGCCGTCAGCTGCTTCAAAGAGGCCGCGCTTGTCATTGATCGCGCCGGTAAAAGATCCTTTCTTGTGACCGAAAAGTTCACTTTCCAGAAGGCTGTCCGTCAGGGTTGTGCAATTTACCGAGACCAGGGGTTTGTCGGCTCTCTGGCTCTGCGCATGGATGGCTCGTGCGGTAAGCTCCTTGCCGGTTCCGCTCTCGCCACGGATCAGTACCGTTGTCGGCGTCGGGCCGACCTGGTGAATCAACTTGATGACCTCCCGGGTGCGGGGGTCGTGACCAACTATTGACGTTGCACCAAATTCCTGTTTCAGGGCGTGTTGGGCCAACTCGTATTTCTGGGTAAGCTTGATGTGGTCCTCTTCCAGGCGTTTCAACGAGTAGGGGAGGCACATGTCCCCCTCCGCCAACTCCCGGTAGACGGCGACCGCGTGTTCACGACAGGTTGTATATCCACAGGCACCACAGTTCAGTTCGTCCTTGGTTTCATATTTGTCAGTCGCCTGAAGTATCTGCCGCAAGCGCTCGCTGCTGGGGGTTTTCGGCCGCTCATGCTTGTTGGAAAAGGTTCTGGTGAAATCAGGTAAGGGTATATCTGCAATGTACGTAGACTTGGTCCGATAATAAAGGTTCTGGTTAAGATGCTGGTCAATGATCAGGTTGCGTTTGGAAAATGTGGTCAGGCGGTTGTTCTTGCCCGGGCCGCCGATGCAGCCGCCGTTGCAGAAGCGGATATCAGCCACTTTGGGTGAAATTCGGCCGGCAGCCAGGTCTTTGATAACTTCAAGGGCATTTTCTTCACCCTCCGTTTCCACGTAGTCCTGGTTGGTAATTTCACTGGCGACGTCAAAAGATTTGAATGGTCCGCCGGAAATTGCAAAGAGCCTGCCGCGCTTGGGCTCCACGCCGTCGAAAGCGGTTTCTCCGAGGCGCTTGAGGTCAAGGCTGCGCTCTTTGAACATCTGACTGAGCTCCCGGTAGGAGATCACACAGTCAATCGCTCCCTCGGTTTGCTCTGCGGCAATCTCAAACTTGCCGGCAATACAAGAGCTGATATAGACAACCGGTGTGTCCTTCCGGGCGCGGCTTTTGATAAAGCGGCCGATCGCTACCATCGGCGAAACGAGTCCGATCAGGTTTTTCAATAATTGCGGGTAATGGCGTTCGATCAGATCGACGATTGTCGGACAGTGGGTTGTAATCAGAGGGTAGGGCTTGTTACGGTTCAGGCTTTTCAGATAACTTTCGCGCAGCAGGTCGACGCCGACAGCGCCTTCGTGGACTTCTGCAAAACCGAGACGCCGTAGGCCCGTTACCAGCTGGCCCGAGCGAATGTCATTGAAAAAGGCCGGATGCGAGCAACCGAGAATTGCAATCGGCGGGTTCTCTGCTGCCAGCAGGCGTTGGCACTCACCGACGTGGTCAGAAATCACCTTGGCTTTCTGTGAGCAGCTCTTGACGCAGTTCCCGCAGCCGATACATCGGTCGCTGATGACTTCGGCGTAATTGCGGTGTACCCGGATCGCCTTGACCGGACAGTTGCGGACGCAGGCGTAACATTTACGACAGTTTTCTTTGACGGTAATGATCGGGCCCATAGCTCTCCTAGGTAAACGTGGGTGGACGTGACGCGAAATTGTGCCATTTTTGGCACGCATGTGTCAAGAAGTGAAGCTGCGCAGGAAGGAGTCAAAACTGTAAAGCTATATAGCCCTGTGGCCTTTCTGGTGTTATGTTATGACCAGTCTAGTCGTCCAGTGAGGAGAAGTGATCAAGATGAAAATCATCGATCTGCGCAGTGATACAGTGACCAGGCCCACAGAGACCATGCGTCAGGCCATGTTTGAAGCCGAACTCGGAGATGATGTCTATGGTGAGGACCCGACAGTCAACCGTCTGCAGGAGTTAGCCGCGGATATGGCGAGCAAGGAGGCCGCCCTGTTTGTGCCGAGCGGCACCCAGGGAAACCTCCTGGCAATTCTTTCACACTGCCAGCGAGGTGAAGAGTACATCGCCGGGCAGCAGGCGCATTGTTATCGTTACGAGGCAGGCGGTGCGGCGGTTTTCGGTGGCGTGCAGCCGCAACCGGTCGATTTCGAGGAGAACGGGTCTCTTGACCTGGCAAAGATCGCTGCGGCGATCAAACCGATCGATGAGCATTTTGCCATCACCCGCCTGTTGTGCCTGGAAAATACCAGGGGGGGAAGGGTCTTGGCTCTGGATTACCAGGCAGAAGCCTCGGCTTTTGCCAAACTACATGGCCTGAAGTTGCATCTCGACGGTGCGCGGGTGTTCAATGCTGCTGTCAGCCAGCAGGTTCCTCTGTCACAGATCACGCAGCACTATGATTCAATCTCAATATGCCTGTCCAAAGGTCTGGGGGCTCCGGTCGGCTCCGTGCTGGTCGGTTCGCAGGAGTTTATCGCGCGTGCTCATCGCTGGCGCAAGATGGCCGGTGGCGGTATGCGTCAGGCTGGGGTTCTCGCCGCCGCGGGGATCCATGCACTTGAAAACAATGTCTTGCGTCTATGTGAAGATCATCGGAATGCCCGTGAACTGGCTGCGGGGTTGTCAGAAATCGACGGTCTGGATGTTGATATGGATGCCGTTGAGACCAACATGGTCTTCGTCACCATGGATTCTGACCGGCAGGTAAATCTTCTTACCTACCTTAAGGAGAGGGGAATTCTGGCCGGGGGGTATGACCAGTTGCGGCTGGTAACACATCACGATTTTGATGCGTCCGATATTCCGAAAGTGGTTGATGCTGTCAAGGACTTTTGTACGAAGTGACGGAACTTGTCTCGGTTCATCCTCGGGGTCGGAAGCAGACCCTCCGGTTGCTATGCTGAGCACTCCACACTGCTTCCTGACTTGCCCTATAACAAATCGTCGACAAAGCGGCACCACTCCCGGCTGTTTCGGTCCGGGACGCCCTGGTTGCCGCGAACCCCGAGTTTGAACTCTATAACGGACTTCCATTCCTCGGAGCCGATGTCCGGCCCGTGCCCCATACCATCACCTGAGGAGACGGTTGCTTCCAGCTCTTGATACCATCGTTCCGTGCATGGCTCGGGGGCTTGGTTCGCAGGTTTTCGATCCGGACAGGCTGTCAGCAGGAGTGACAGGCAAGCTATGGATAGGGCATGGATTATCTTCACGGTATAATTCCCATGAATGAAGGGTCAGGCTTCAGCTTCGCATGTTGATGAACTGCAGGTCGATCCCGAAGTCCTTACCCTTGAGTAGCTGGATAACTTCCTGCAGGTCGTCGATCTTCTTGCCACTGACCCGCACCTGGTCCTCCATGATCTGGGCCTGGACCTTGAGCTTGCTCTCCTTGGTCGCTTTGGCTATCTGCTTACCTGTCTCCTTGTCGATCCCCTGGAGGATATTGATACGTTGGCGCACAGCACCGTGCGAAGCTGGCTCTTGCTTGCCGAAATCAAGACAGCTTGGCGAGACTTCACGGCGCGCCAGTTTGCCACGCAGAATGTCGACGACGGCCGTCAACTTGTAATCGTCGGCGGCGAGGATGACGATACAATCGTTCTCCAGGTTTATTTCATTATGAGTGCCTTTGAAATCGAAGCGCTGGTTGATCTCTTTGCGCGCCTGGTTGATGGCATTGTCCACTTCCTGCAGGTCCACCTTGAAAACAACATCAAAACTCGGCATATAATCTCTCCATTTAATTCCTAGATCGATTTTGCATTCAACCCCCGGTTGAATCCTGGTTGATAGTAGTGCGAAAATCACCGACTTCTGCACTGAAATGGCAGGCCGCCTTGTGGCCGGGCAGCTGTTCGGATAAGACAGGGTATTCCTTCTGGCAGATATCTTTTGCGTAAGGGCAGCGCGGGTGGAAGTGACAACCTGTGGGCGGGTCGATCGGTGACGGGATCTCGCCGCTGAGGACCTGCTTCTGGCGGTGCCGGTTGGGGTCCGGGACGGGCACAGCGTTCATCAGGGCCTCGGTATAAGGGTGGCGGGGCCGATCGTATAAATCTTCCGCAGAGGCGATTTCGACGATTCTCCCCAGGTACATGACTGCGACTCGGTCGCAGACATGCTCGATGACGCCCAAATCATGCGAGATGAAGAGGTAGGTCAGGCCGAATTCTTCCTGCAGGTCCTTGAGGAGATTGACAATCTGGGCCTGAATCGAGAGATCGAGCGCCGAGACCGGCTCGTCGGCGACCACCAGGCGTGGTTGCACTGCCAGGGTTCGGGCAATGCCGATACGCTGGCGTTGGCCGCCGGAGAATTCGTGGGGATAGCGATCGTAATGCTCCGCAGAAAGCCCGACCTTGTCCATCAGGGTAAGGACCTGGTTGCGGGGATCCTTGCCGTTGACCAGGTCATGCACAACCAGCGGCTCACCAATGATCTCGCCGACCCGCATCCGCGGATTGAGTGAAGAGAACGGGTCCTGGAAAATCATCTGCATGTCGCGTCGGAGCGCGGTCAGTTCCCGTTTCGGCATACCGGTCACAGACTTATCTGCAAAGCGTATGATGCCATCGTCAGGCTCTATCAGGCGCAACAGCAGCTTGCCGACGGTCGATTTGCCGCAACCCGATTCACCGACCAGGCCGAGAGTTTCGCCGGCCTCAATTTCGAAAGATACGCCATCTACGGCTTTTAACCGTAGCTTCGGCGCGCCCGGGCGCTTGGCACTGACCTTAAAGGCCTTGTGCAGATTTTCAACGCTCAGAAGTATCGGCATTATTGCACCTGCCAGCATCGCACCCAGTGGCCGGGTTGCACCTCTTTGAGAGGTGGTATTTCTCCACGGCACGGGGCAAAGGATTCACTGCAACGCTCCAGAAAGGAGCAACCCTCGAGAATTGTCCCCGGTTCAGGCACGCTCCCCTCGATCGGGACCAGTCGTTTGCGGTGCTCGCCAACCCGTGGTATGCAGGCCAGGAGTCCGCGAGTATACGGATGGACAGCGTTGGCATAGAGCTCCTTGACCGGGGCGGTCTCGAGAATCCGTCCGGCGTACATAATGGCCACCCGGTCGGCATTCTCGGCAACCACACCGAGATCGTGGGTGATTAAAAGCGTCGCCATGTTGTGCTCTGCCTTGATCTTGCCGAGCAAGTCCATGATCTGTGCTTGAATCGTGACGTCAAGTGCGGTGGTTGGTTCATCAGCTATCAGCAGTTGCGGGTTACAAGCAAGTGCCATGGCAATCATGACCCGCTGGCGCATGCCGCCGGAGAGTTGATGCGGGTAATCTTTCAGCCTCTGTTGTGCCGCGGGGATGCCGACACTGTGTAGCAGCTCGGCTGCAATCCTTATCGATTTCTCTTTGTTATAGCCTCGATGCAATTGCAGGCTTTCCATGATCTGGTCGCCGATGCGGAAAACCGGGTTTAGCGAAGTCATCGGCTCCTGGAAGATCATACCGATGCGATTACCACGGACTCGGCGGATCTCCGCTTCAGGCATGTGTAAAATATCCAGGTCACCAAACCTGATCTCTCCCTCAACGATGCGTCCCGGTTCAGGGACCAGGCGCAGAAGGGAGAGGGCGGTCATCGATTTCCCGCAGCCCGATTCGCCGACCAGGGCGAGCGTCTCGCCGTGATTGATAGTGAAATCGATCCCGGCGATTGCCTTGACCAGCCCATCACCGGTAAAGAAATAAGTCTGCAGGTTCTTGACTTCGAGAAGTACGCTCATCGTGTCCTGTGTCGCATTGAATAATGATGTAAATGGAAGCATGACACGGTGGGGAAGTCAATTATAAAGGCAGGAAAGAGTTGAGAAGTGCGAGGTGCGAGGTGAGGGAATTCGACTTCCACTTACCCCGGCCCTTTCCTTGTTTTATGCTATCATGTCAAAAATAAACCTCCTTCATCACAACTGGTACCCGGATGCCCGATCTTGTTGACCTTCACCTCCACAGCACCTTCTCCGACGGGGTTCTGACGCCGACTGAGCTGGTTACTGAAGCTGCCGGCCTTGGTTTGCGGGCAATTGCCCTGGCGGATCACGATAATGTCGACGGCATTCCGGAAGCTATTGCTGCGGGCCGAAAATTCGGCGTCGAGGTTATCTCTGCAGTGGAGCTGTCGGTGGTCTGGAACGAGTACCAGGACCTGCATCTGCTGGGCTATGCGTTCGATCATGAAAACCAGGCATTTCAAGATGCCCTGGCTGAATTCCGTGACTTTCGCGCCGGACGAAGTCAGCGGATTGTCGAAAACATCAACCGGCAGCTGGCAGATGAAGGGCGACAGCCGCTTGATCCCGCCGATATCAGGAAACGGGCCGGGGGCACGATCGGCCGTCCGCATATCGGCCATGCCCTCCTCGCCGCCGGGCATGTGAAAAGCATGGACGCCGCCTTTGAACGCTACCTGGTGCCCTGCAATGAACCGAAACGGTTTTTCCCGATTGATGCAGCGATCCGTTTGGTTCACGCTGCCGGGGGCTGTACCGTCCTCGCCCATCCGCCATTTATCGGTGTCGATGATGACACGCTGACAGAACTTCTTCACCAGTTCATTGCCATGGGGCTGGACGGCCTCGAGGCTTACAACTCCGGTACGGGCAACGACGATATTGATCGATACCTCTCCCTGGCCCGCAGGATGGGGCTGATCGTAACGGGCGGTTCCGATTTCCACCAGCCCTTCCAGGGCGGAATTGTTATGGGGGCCGGACGCGGTAATCTGAAAATCCCGTACCGTTGTGTTGAGGAGATCAGGGCGACAATTTCTTCCGATTCATAGCAGTTTGAACCATCCTCTGAAATCGCTGGAAAGGCAAGGATCGGGAGGGCTATATGCCAAGCTGGACTCAGGTCAGCAGATGCTCGCATAAAATCCTGACGCCGATCGCAATCAGGACGAAACCACCCAGAATCTCGACTCGTGAACCCCAGCGATCGCCGACTCGACTACCCGTCAGCATACCGGCCACAGTAAGTACTCCGGCAACCAGACCGATGATGAACGCCGGGAACCAGATCGAGACTCCGATCACACTGAGCGAGAAACCGACAGCCAGGGCATCGATGCTGGTTGCGATTGAAAGCATGACCAGACTTAACCCCCTGGTCGGGTCGCGGTCGTCGGGTTTTTCTTCGTCGTTTAAAGCCTCGCGAATCATCCGCCCGCCGATCAATGCCAGCAGGGCAAACGCGATCCAGTGGTCCCAGGCCGAGACAAACCGGACGACCGTTTGGCCGGCCAGCCAGCCGATTACCGGCATCAGGGCCTGGAAAAGACCAAAATGAAAGGCAAGACGGAAGATGTGCCGTCCGGTCAGGCGGGACAGGACAGTCCCCGTGCCGAGCGCGACGGCAAAAGCATCCATTGCCAGCGCCAGTGCCAAACCGAGCAGGGTTATGGCATCCATTTTGCCGTGCCTTTAAAGTAGTTCATGAGGCGAGTTATTACGAAAGATTGGCAAGGAAGTCAATTGTTTCAGGTTTTTTAGAGTTCGATCTTGTTTCATGAGCGGGTTATTCGTTAGAATATCTCACAATATGTCAAATTCTCGCCGGTTATAATGCCGGAGAAAGACAGGTTTATGCGCGTATTATTCGTTTTTATCAGCATGATGCTGGTTGTGCCCGGTGTCTTTGCCATGTCCCTCGAAGGTTGTGGCGCGGGCACCTGTGCCGATTGCCACAGCATCACAAAGACTGAAGTAGAACAGTTGCTCGGCGGCATTGTTGACAAGGTCAACAGTGTCGAATTTGCCGAAGTCCCGGGCATGTGGGTGGCTGAGGTGGAAAAGGACCAGAAAAAACTGCCGGTCTACATCGATTTCTCGAAACAGTACCTGGTTTCCGGTAACGTGATTCGCCTGAATGACAAGGAGAACGTTACCCGGCAGCGCAGTGTGCGCATGAACAGCGTCGATGTCAGCAAGATTCCGTTGGCGGATGCCTTGCTGCTTGGCAAGCCAGCGGCGAAGACAAAGGTTATCGTCTTCACTGATCCGGAGTGCCCCTATTGCAGAAAACTTCATGAAGAGCTCAAGGAAGTCGTCCGGCGCAATCCCGAAGTGGCTTTTCTGATCAAACTCTTCCCGCTGAAGATGCATCCCAATGCCTACGATATCTCGAAAAGCATCGTCTGCAATAATTCTATGGAGTACCTCGAGCTGAGTTTTGCAGGTAAACCGGTTCCTGCTCCCAACTGCGAGATTCCGGTCGTTGACCAGACGATTGCGCTCGCTGGAGAGCTTGGCATTCGTTCAACGCCGACCCTGGTTTTGCCAGATGGTCGGGTCATTCCGGGATACCGGAAGGCCGAGGCGATTTTGACCATAATCGGTGAAAATCTTTTACAGGCAGGCAATTAACAGAATATTTCGGCAAGACCTTGCTTTAAGCTGATCTATCTGGTAAGACATCTCCCGAATACTCAATCTTCAGGAGGAGTTTACATGGGTTTGATGGATGGCAAGCGGGGCGTCATTTTTGGCGTGGCCAACGAAAAAAGTATCGCCTGGGGGGTTGCCCAGCAACTGCGCAGTGCCGGTGCCGAGCTGGCGTTCACTTTTCTCAACGAAGCACTGGAGAAACGGGTCCGTCCCCTCGCAGAAAGTCTTGAGTCCAAAATTATCCTGCCGTGCGATGTTGCTGTCGACGATGATATCGCTTCGGTCTTCAAAGAGCTCGAACGACAGTGGGGAACAATTGATTTTGTTGTCCACGCTGTGGCTTTTGCCAGACGCGAGGATCTTAAGAACCCCTTCAGTCAGACCAGTCGGGAAGGATTTGCCCTGGCGATGGATGTCAGTGCCTACTCCCTGGTGGCCATGACCCGGTTCGCGATCCCCCTGATGCCGGAAGGTGGCAGCATCGTTTCCATGTCCTACCTCGGCGCCGTGATGGCAGTTCCCGGCTATAATGTGATGGGTGTTGCCAAGGCGGCGTTGGAATCTTCAGTGCGTTACCTTGCTGCGGAACTTGGCAAACAGAATATCCGCGTCAACGCCGTCTCTGCGGGCCCGATCAAGACTCTGGCGGCCTCCGGGATTGGCAACTTCAATGACAAGCTGCATGTCATGGAAGAACGCAGTCCACTGGGCCGCACCGTCACCCAGGAGGAAGTTGGCAAAGCCACCCTTTACCTGCTGTCAGACCTAGCCTCCGGTGTGACCGGGGAAGTCCATTACGTAGATAGCGGCTTTAATATCTCGGCGGGATAGTTATCGTGAAACATAACTTTCAAAAAGGCTCCGGGAGGGGTCTTTTTTTGTGCGAATTGAGAAGATGAGGAAATAGGGAGATAGGACGGTTGTATTTCTCCCTCCCCCGCTCCCTTGTTCAAAGAGGTCACGATGATCCACGGCAATACCACAGGACTCAAACCAAGCCAGGTCAAGGCCCTTGAGAGACTCTACCGGAGGCTCTTGTCGGCCGGTGAGGTGATTTCACCGGAACTGGCGCGCTCACTGACAGAGCTGTCCTGGGAACTGCGCCGCCAGGTCGGCCTGATCATCGACCGCAGTGGCGAGGTGAAAAACGTCATCCTCGGCGATGACCACGAAATTGTCATTCCCGACCTGTCCGGCTATGGCCTCGGGCGCAGTGGCCTTCGAGGCCTGCGCTGCATCCACACCCATCTCAAGGGCGAGCCCCTGTCCCAGGATGACCTCAACGACCTGGCATTGTTGCGTCTGGACATGATGATCGGCCTGGCCGTCGGCGAGGACGGGCTGCCCGGCCCGGTGTATTCAGCCCACCTGATTCCTCCCGCACCGGATGGGCGGATTCACATGCTGCAGACAATCCCCTCGATTCACAGCTGGGAGCTTGATTTCGCCGGCTTTATCCGTGCCCTCGATGCGGAACTTGAACAGTCGCGCTCGGCGACTGCCGACTTGGGAGACCCACGCGAAAAGGCGATCCTTTTATCTGTGACCCAGGCACCGCTCAGAGAAGCCGAGGACGCCATGGACGAACTGGCAGAACTGGCGCGAACCGCTAATGTGGTTGTCCTCGATCGCATCATGCAGCGTTCGCGTAAGTTGCATCCGCGCTCTCTGATGGGAGAGGGCAAGCTTCAGGAGGTGGTCATCAGTGCTTTGCACAAGGGCGCGACCTTGCTGGTTTTCGACCAGGACCTGACTCCAGTGCAGGCACGGACCATTGCCGCCATGACCGAACTGAAAGTTATCGATCGCAGCCAACTGATCCTCGATATTTTCGCACGTCGTGCCCACACCCTGGATGGCAAGGTGCAGGTTGAGCTGGCCCAGCTCAAATACATCCTGCCGCGATTGACCGGCAGGGGCACCGCCATGTCACGGTTGATGGGAGGGATCGGTGGACGTGGTCCTGGAGAGACAAAACTGGAAACGGATCGTCGGCGGATTCGCGATCGCATCAGTCGCCTGGAAAAGCAGCTCAAATCGCTCGGCAAGGGGCGTCTGCAGAGACGACAGAAGAGGATCAAGACCGGCGTGCCGATCGTA
>JAFDBW010000011.1 GCA_019313105.1 Deltaproteobacteria bacterium
CGAACAATTCTACGAAGCGGCGATTTACGTGAATGACAGTTGAATTTTCATTTATCACCAGAAACGCTTCTGCGAAAGATTCAATCAGGATAGAGGCTGTGTCGTCCTTAAAAAACTGTTCTATGACAACATCAATGGATTTTTGAGTCGCTGAATCAATCGCTTGCTTGTTTGGAGCGGCATGTTCGTGTCGATTTTTCATTTGTACCCCTTCGGAAGAACAAGTTTCGATATTACACCATGCGCCACGCAAAATGTAACTAAAACGCTCCTATTTGTCTCTGAGGGGGTGGCAGATGATTCCAAAGAGCTGGTTTCTGAAAGAGCGTCAAAAGATCTGATTGTCAAGATGCAACAGAAAATCCGATTTTGGAAAGGTCTTCCAAGCCAAACCATGGAGTTGATTCAACAATGAATTGCCAATAACTTTTTTCATTGGTTGCGCGGTGTGCTGCTCCTCTGCCAATCATCACCTCCGACATCCCGTTTGAGCGATTCCGGCATATTTAAATCTAACCCCGCTTAACAAAAAGCCCCATGAGCTGTCATAATGACAAAAAGAGTTGAGTGAATAGATGAAAAAGCACCTCAAAGCTGCAGAAGGCTATGAGGGCTTTGAGCTGGGGCCGATTCGGCCGCCGAGCGAGGCCGCCAGCCTGATGCTCAGGGTTACCAGAAACTGTCCCTGGAACAAGTGCAAGTTCTGCGGGCTCTACCGGGGTGAGCCGTTCAGCATCCGGCCGGTCGAGCATGTGATACGGGATATAAACCAGGTCCGATATTACATCGACCAGATCAAGGAGACCATGCAGCGGCCAGGGGATGCTGACCACCGGCAATTATCCTCGCTGCAGATGGGTCTGTCACCTCCCGAAAAGATGGCTTTTCACTCTGCCCTGAACTGGGTGCGTAGCGGCATGAAGTCGGTCTTTCTGCAGGATGCCAATACACTGGTTATCAAACCTGACGATCTGGTTGCCATCCTTGAGTCTTTACGCCTGGTCTTTCCCCGGGTCGAGCGGGTCACCTCCTATGCACGTTCGCACTCGATTGCCAGGATCAGCGATGACGATATGGCCCGCCTTGCTGCCGCAGGCCTGAATCGGATTCACATCGGCATGGAGTCGGGCGCGGATGCGGTGCTCGACTTCATCAAAAAGGGCATTGATAAAGAAACGCACGTCGTCGCCGGACGCAAGGTAAAAGGCGCCGGAATCGAACTCTCCGAGTACTACATGCCCGGACTGGGCGGCAAGGAATATTCCAGCGTCAACGCCCTGCAGACCGCCGAAGCCATGAACCGCATCGACCCCGACTTTATCCGCATCAGAACCCTAGCGATTCCTGCCGGTGTCGATCTTTACCGGGATGTGCAAATGGGAATCTTTACCCCTTTGAACGACCAACAGATGGCGGCAGAGCTGCTGCTCTTCCTCGACAACCTCGCAGGGATCACCAGCGTGGTCAAGAGCGACCATATTCTCAACCTCTTTCAGGAGGTCGAAGGGCAACTGCCTGACGACCTCGAGCGAATCACAGAACCGATCCGCACCTTCATGACGATTGACCCGTCAGAACAGCTGCTCTACCTGGTCGGCCGGCGCACCGGGATCTTTTCACGCCTGGCAGACCTGGACGATAGAGTGCTGTGGAAGCATGCGGAAAAGGCTCTGCTCGCTCATCGTGTGACATGGGATAATGTTGAAGCCTGGACTGCGGAGATGATGCAGAGGTTTATCTAGCTGTTCGGCAAACGAGGATCTGATATGTAAACCCTGGCCGTCCTAAATCCATTCGGTCTCGGCCGCGGCATACGTGGAGTGTCAACGGCATGCAGACGTTTTTCTAACCCAGAATATCATCCTGGGACAGCACAACCTTCCAATGCAATACAGAGAAATACCGGATCCAGCTTGGTGCGTGTGACATGAAACCGGAAATGGCAATCACTGCAACCAGGCAGGGAACGGCGGTGTTCGGGTAGAAATGTACCGGCAGCAGAAGCAGCAGCTTGAGATACAGGGCGATGCCGCGAAGTTGGACAAGCCAGATCGGGCCGGACCAGGCCTCCATCAAGGTCAGAACAACCCCAGAGGCGATGGTCAGCGTTACATAAGTTGATTCGTAACTGCCCATCATGGCGTTGCCGAACAGGCCGGCGATTCCGACCAGGTGAATCGTCCTGATGAGGACCTTGGTTAATCGCCTGACTGAATTATCCGGCAGCGAATTCAAAAAGGTCATTCATCTCCTCCGGTTCCAGGCACTCAAGGCCGCTGAGAGACAGGCTGATTCTGTGGGTGAATCATACAATATCAACGGCCGCAATCAGCTGAACGTCAACCTCTTCGCCAGACCGAAGCTGCTCCAGGTCAGCAGGCAGAACTGCAATGCCGTTGGCGCGCAACAGGGTCCGCAGAATCCCGGTATTCTGATCTCCGGAGCTGGAAGCAACCAAACGCTGTCCGTCTTTGGCCACCCGCACCCGCAGGAATTGAACCCGGCCCGGTTTCTTTTTAATGGTCTCTTGCATGACAGCCCTGACCAAAGGTTCGATCACCCTTTGATGACCCATCATCTTCAGCAATGCGGGTCTGACAAACTGTTCAAAGGTGATCATGCTCGACACCGGGTTGCCGGGCAGGGAGAAGACCGGCTTACCGTTTTTGAGACCAAAGGCAGTTGGACGCCCGGGTTTGATATCAACCTTCCAGAAGCGGCGTTCAACCTGCAGCACTTCCAGAACATCGCAGACCAGATCGTGATCCCCCATCGACACTCCGGCTGTGGTAATCAACAGATCTTCCTCTAGCCCGGCCGCGATCTTTTCGGTGAGGCTTTGACGATCGTCACGGGCAATGCCGAGGAGCACCGGTTCACCGCCCAACTGTTTGACCGCAGCGGCAATCGAGTAGTCGTTGCTGTTGAAGATCTGGCCGGTGCCGATGTCTTCTCCCGGTTCGACCAGTTCGTCACCGGTCGACAGAATTGCGACCTTCGGGCGACGAAACACGGGGGCGGTCCGGTAGCCGAACGATGCGAGCATATTGATTTCAGCCGGCCGCAGGGCTGTCCCGGCGGCAATGACCAATTCACCCTTCGAAACATCTTCACCACGAATGCGGAGGTGATCACCCGGTCTGACCTGGCCGGTCAGGATAAGCTTGCCGTTCTTTTCTACCGTTTCTTCAATCGGAACGATCGCATCACAACCGGCCGGTGCCGGTGCTCCGGTCATGATCTTTACCGCTCCGCCGGGTTTGACGTTTATTCCGCTGGCACTGCCTCCTGCCGGGATATAACCGTCGACCGTAAGCGTCTGGCCGGCAACGCAATCTTCGGCCCTGACAGCAAAACCGTCCATCGCCGAATTGTTCCAGAGCGGCATGTCCCAGGCAGCCCGAATGTCTTCAGCGATAACCATGCCGACAACGTCCAGCAACGACACGGCTTCCGGTGGAAGAGGGATGACGCTCTCCAGGATCATTGTTCTTGCAGCTTCAAAACTAAGCGCCATACATACTCCTCCGTTGATTGAAGACAGCATCCTGCGGTCCCCGTGGGGCACCGTTGACTAAATGACCGTATTCAATTCGCAGCACCTCTTCTCAAAGACGTTTGGATTGAGACGGGTCGTGAGTGGAGAACACGACCGTAACCCCGTATTCAGGTAGTCCACTGAGCAGAGCCTCATATGCCTGTAGACTGTTGCTATCGATGTTTGCAGTGGGTTCGTCAAGCAGGAGAAGTTCGGGCTTTAGAACAAGGGCCCGTGCCAGGGCGACCCGCTGCACTTCACCGCCGGACAGCTCTTTCGCCCGTCGGTGTTCGAACCCTTCAAGTCCAACGATTGCCAGGGTCGCCCTTATCCGTTCGCTGCGTTCCTTGCTGTTGATGCCACGCAGTTTAAGCCCGAAGTTCAAATTGTCCGTCACGCTGCCTTCGAACAGGTAGGGCGTCTGCTCCACCAGGGTGACCCTTTGCCGCTGCCGGGCAAGATCGCGTGAATCGCCTTCGGCAAATTCAATCGTACCTGCCTGCGGTGAGAGCAATAAAGCCATAACCCGAAGCAGGGTGCTTTTGCCGGCGCCGTTAGGTCCGGTCAGTGCATAAATCCGGTGTGGCTCTAAGACGAGGCTTTCAACCGACAGGCTGAAATTCTGCCCAAGTGTGACCCGGATATCTTTAAGCGAGATCACCGGCTGCATCGATTCACCTCTGCTGCAGGGCATTCAAAAAGAGATTGACGATCAGGGCAACAGACAACAGGATAATCCCCAACGCCAGGCCGAAAGCAAATTCCCCCTTGCTGGTTTCCAGCGCAATTGCCGTGGTCATGGTTCTGGTACTGTTGCGGATATTACCGCCGAGCATCATCGCCACACCGACTTCTGCGATCACCCGCCCGAAGCCTGCGATCACTGCGGCCATCACGCCGAAACGAATCTCGCGCAACAGCTGGATCGCAGCCTGCAGGCGACTCGCGCCGAGGGTGAGGGCCGTGTTGATGATTCGCTGGTCGGCCCCGGTCACCGCCGCCAGCACCAGGTTGGCGACAATCGGTGCGGCCAGCACTGTCTGGCCGGCAATCATCGCCAGCGGTGTGAAGAGCAACCCCAACGGCCCCAGCGGCCCCTGGCGACTCAACAAACCGAACAACAGCAGACCGACCACCACGGTCGGCAAAGCCATCAGAGTGTTGAGCAGTGCGATCAGTAACTGGCGGCCGCGAAAGCGGTTGAGCCCGAGCCACAGGCCGATCGGCACCCCGAACAGCGCTGCGATCGCGATCGAACAGCTGGAGGTGTACAGGGAAGTCCAGACAGCCATTCGCACTTCCTGGTCAAAGCCGAGAATCAGTTCAAATGCTGTCAGCAGTGAGTCGCCCCAATAACCCAAGTTGGTTCCTTAATCGGCAACGTAAAAAAGTTGCTTGCCACCTTTGCGGAAACCTGCAATCAGCTGTTTTGCCTGGTCCGAGGTCAGGTAGTCGAGAAATTTTCGGGCCAGGTCAACTTTTACATGACTGTGCCTCGCCGGATTCACCATGATCGCGCCGTAAGGATTGAACAGACCCTTGTCGCCTTCAACGACAATTTTCAGCGGGGTTTTTTCCGAGTAGGCGATATAGGTGCCACGATCACTCAGGGTGTAGCCCTGTCGCTCACCAGCCATGACAATGACTTCACCCATGCCGCGCCCGTCCTCCAAATACCAGTCACCGACCGGTGTGACACCTGCTCTCTGCCATAGCTGCTTTTCCCGTGAGTGGGTCCCGGAGTCATCGCCGCGAGAAACGAAGGTGCTTTTGCTGGATGCAATTTTACCCATCGCTTGAGCTGCATCCTTGCCGCCCCTGATCCCCGCCGGGTCGGTTTCCGGTCCAAGAATGACGAAGTCGTTGTACATCACGTCGCGACGATCGACACCGTAGCCGGCTTCGACGAACTGGTCTTCCTTGCTGCGGGCATGGACCATGATGACGTCGACATCAC
Organism: Deltaproteobacteria bacterium; assembly: GCA_019313105.1. Lineage (GTDB taxonomy): Bacteria > Desulfobacterota > Desulfuromonadia > Desulfuromonadales > BM103 > JAFDBW01. The sequence goes on from JAFDBW010000011.1 coordinate 5,496, forward strand.
CGGTCTCTCCGAGCTTGATGGCCTTGCCGGTGCCTACCGCGATGACGTCAACCTGGCAGTCGTTGGCCGCCTCAAAGGGCGGCAGAAGCTCTGCAAGCAGGCCCGAGTTTTCGGTCGATGTGGTCGTCGCCAGACGCAGATGCTCCGCGGCGAGTCCTGTTGAAGCCAGTAATAATAACAGAGACATGCCGATGGCAATTCTAATCAGGTTTGACATTGGACGCTCTCCTAGGTATTGAACAAGTCAATGCAGTGAACAGTGTGATGACAGGATGTTACCCGCCACCTTTCATGAATCTTAAATTGAAATGCCTGACAAAGTCACCCATTTCTTCCTTTGAAAAATCATAGAAACGAAGTGTCACAAAGGTCACGGGCAGTCGCACTGAACGACCAATTTCGCGCACCTCTTCCGGGCCCAGAACGATTTCCATGTTTTTGCCGTTAAGCTGAAAGCGGATGGTGTCTTCAGTCTGCTGATAAGGGATCCTTTCAAGCAGGGCGGGGAGCTCGGCATAAAAATCCTTATGGGTGATCCCCATCTCTTTTTTTACATCCCTGGGCTGTCCTCTCTCGGGTTCCATCAAGTCACCTGCTAGCCTAAACATCCAGAAAGGCCATATGGAAATCGGCAAGGCTGACGACCAGGCACCGATCGAGAAGTTTCGGTCGCCCGAAAAGGATGGCGAAGAGTTCGTTGACCATCAGTCCGGCAATGACCACCACGTTATCCGGTGTCACCGGGATACTTCCCTCTGGTTGGCAGGCGCCGGCAAAGATCTCCGACATGGGTTGCGATTGGCCTGATTGCAGGGTCAGTACCTGGCCATGGTCACCCTCTAAACCACCATGTACCAGGAAAACACCTTCGGGGGTCAATTCATCGAGCAGAAATCGGCTGCTGTAA
>JAFDBW010000012.1 GCA_019313105.1 Deltaproteobacteria bacterium
AGCTTCAGCCGGTTGTTGATAAAGAAGTCGGAGGCCAGCAGGAAGAACAGAATCAGTCCCTGGAAGGCATAGACGAATGCCACCGGCAGCTGCCAGGTCAGCTGCAGGCTGTCGCCGCCGACCAGCAGGATCCCCATCAGGAAAGAAACGATCACCACCCCCAGAGCGCTGCGCCTGGCCAGCCAGGCGATGATGATCGCCGTGTAGCCGTAGCCGGGTGAAATGCCGTGCTGCAGGCGATGCTGCAGGCCCGCCACTTCGCCGAACCCGGCGATCCCGGCAATCGCGCCGCTTAAGAAGAGCACGCAGAAGATCGCCATGCCGGTGTTCATCCCGGCATACCTGGCGGCCTTCGGGTTGCTACCGATCACCTTGATCTCGTAGCCCCACACCGTGCCCTCCATGAACAGGTAGACCAGCAGGGCACAGAACAGGGCGAGGAAGAAGCCGCTGTGCAGGCGGGTATCGAAGTACTCGGTGAGGCGCGCCGCGTCACTGAACTGGGCGGTCAGTGGAAAGTTGAACCCTTTGGGATCTTTCCAGGGACCGTAGATCAGGTAGTCGACGCCGAGGATCGCGATGTAGTTCATCAGCAGGGTGACGATAACCTCGTTGACCTGCCAGCGGGCCCGCAGCAGACCGGCGACACCGGCCCACAGCCCGCCGCTGAGAAAGGCGGCGAAGAACATCGCCGTGATCATCAATGCCGGGTTTTCGAAACCTGAGAAGAGCGCCACCGCAGTCGCGCCGCATGCGCCCATGTAAATCTGTCCCTCGGCACCGATATTCCAGATCTGCATGCGGAAGGCGAGAGAGACGCCGAGGCTGGCAAAGATCAGCGGCGTGGTCTTGACCAGGGTTTCCGAGATGCCATACAGGGAGCCGAGCGACTCCTGAACGATTTCAAGGTAGGCCTGCAACGGGTTGACCCCGGCGGCCAGCAGCAGGAACCCGGCGACGAACAGTGCGACCAGAATCGAGACAATCGGTGCAAAGAAGCGAAACCACTTTGTGGTCAGCTCGCGCTTTTCGGTGATCAACTTCATGTTTGCACCTCGCCGCTCATCAACAAACCGATCTCTTCACGGGTCGCGGTTTCCGGGTCGACACTACCGGCCAGTCGGCCGCGGAACATGACGACGATTTCGTCGGAGAGTTTAAGCAGCTCGTCGAGGTCTTCGGAGATCAGGATGGTGCTCATGCCTTTGCTGGCACCGTCGGCGATCACCTTGTGGACATATTCGGCGCTGCCGATGTCGAGACCGCGGGTCGGGTAGAGTGCGACCAGCACAGCAGGGTTCTCGGAGAGTTCGCGGGCAATGATGACCTTCTGAATGTTGCCGCCGGAGAGGTAGCGAATCGGGTTGCCGGTCGGGCCGGCCTTGATCGCAAACTGGTCGATTTTTTCTGCGGCATTACGGCGAATCGCACCACGGTCCTGAAAAATGCCACGGCGGAAGCTCGGGGAGCTGAAGTTCTTCATGATCAGGTTGTCATCAACCGTCATATCCGGAGCGATCCCGATGCTCTTGCGATCTTCCGGAATATGGGCGATGCCGGCGATGTAGGAGCCGCGCGCCGAGCTGTTGGTAATATCACGAACACCGGCCATGATTCTGCCGCTGCTGGCTTCCTTGAGGCCGGTCAGGACTTCCGCCAAGGCTTTCTGACCGTTGCCGGCAACGCCGGCGATGCCGAGAATCTGGCCGCGATGGATCTTCATGGTGAAGTTGTCGAGATCGGCCAGGTCACGGTCGTTGCGTACCGAGAGGTTTTTGATCTCCAGGGCCAGCTCTTGGCTGGTCCGAAAACTTTTCTGCCACTCGGGGATCTGGTCTTCACCAATCATCAGTGAGGCCAGCTTGTTCTCATTGTATTCCCCACGAGAAAGGGTGATCAGGCTGCGGCCTTTCTTGAGAACCGTCACCCGGTCGGAGATCTCCATGACTTCTCGCATCTTATGCGAGATGAAGAGAATCGACTTGCCCTCATCGCGCAATCGAATCAGCACCTCGAAGAGGCGGGCGCTCTCCTGCGGTGTCAGCACGGCGGTCGGCTCATCGAGGATCAACAGACGGCAGTCGCGGACCAGCAGCTTGATCAATTCGATCCATTGCTGGGCACCGATCGAGAGCTTCCAGACCGGGGTGTCTAGCTCGAAGTCCAGGTTGAATTGGTCGAGAATCTGCTGAACCTGCTGACGATATTTACGTCGCGAGTAGAAGTTCGGCACCTTGTTGAGCGCCAACAGGATGTTTTCGAAGACGGTATGCGCAGAGACCAGCATAAAATGCTGATGGACCATACCTATGCCTAACTCAAGAGATTCACGGGGACTTCTGAACTGGACCGGGGTTCCGTCAAAGAGGATTTCACCGCGTTCCGGCCGATAGAGTCCGGTGAGCACGTTCATCAGAGTGCTCTTGCCGGCGCCATTCTCGCCCAGCAGGGTGTGGATCTCTCCCGGGGCGATTGACAGGGAGATATCGTCCAGGGCGACAACCCCGGGGAAGGTCTTGCGGATATTCTTGATCTGCAGGAGATTCGTCATAACGCCAAGCAGATTAACGCAAAGGCGCAAAGAGGTAAATCAAAACGCAACGAAAGCATAACCGTTGCGAGCAGAAACCTTGCTTTGCCCCTTTGCGTCTTCGCGTTAAAAGGGTTTCGCCTAAACAAAAGGGGCACGCACCGACAATTCCGGTATGTGCCCCTTGATCCCTGTGAATCGTCTTACTTTGGAATCGTACCCTGGACGCCCTTGACGAAGTAGCTCATGCCGAGCAGATGGCCGTCGTCCGGAGTTGCCCCGGCGGCGATCTGAACCGTGCCGTTTTGATCAGTAACCGGTCCGACAAAAGGATGCAGGGCACCGGACTTGATCGCGGCGGCCTGCTCCTCAACCAGGGCCTTGACGTCGGCGGGAACCCGGTCGCTGATCGGCGCCAGCTGCACCAGCTCTTCTTTCATCCCCCACCATATCGACTCTGATTTCCAGGTGCCGTCCTTGACTTCCTGGGCGATCTTCGAATAGAGCGGTCCCCAGTTCCATACCGGAGCGGTCAAAAAGGCGTTGGGCGCAAAATCGCGCATGTCCGAGTTGTAGCCGATGACGAAAGCATTGCGGGTCTCGGCGGCCTGCAGGGTGGCCGGTGCATCCTGGTGCATGGCCAGAACATCGGCGCCGACGTCGAGCAGGCTGTCGGCGGCGTCACGCTCGATCCCCGGATCGAACCAGGTCTGGGTCCAGACCACACGAACCTCGGCCTTCGGGTTGACGCTCTGCACGCCGAGGGTAAAGGCGTTGATGCCCCGGATCACTTCGGGGATCGGGAAGGCGGCCACGTAGCCGATCACGTTGGCCTTGGTCATCTTGCCGGCGACGATGCCGGAGAGGTAGCGCGGTTCGTACATGCGGCCGAAGTA
>JAFDBW010000013.1 GCA_019313105.1 Deltaproteobacteria bacterium
AAATGCGTCCGTTGACAAGGATCAGAGGGATACCCCGGGCCTTCGCTTCAAGGACAAAATTTGGCCAGATCTCGGTTTCCACGAGGATAATCAAATCGGGGCGGATGATATTCAGGCTCTTGCGCACGACCCAGCGCAGGTCGAACGGAAAAAAAATGAAGTGGTCTACTTCATGAATGCCGGCCGCAATCTTCCTGCCGGTCTCTGTTACATTTGAGAGGAGTATCTTCGCGTCCGGGTAGCTCTTGCGCAAGGCCTTCAACAAAGGGATCGCAGCAAGGGTTTCGCCTACTGACACGGCGTGAATCCAGATAACCCTGTGCCCATGAAGCAATTGCCTCAAATCCTGCCGGAAGATTCCCAGGCGTTCACGAATACCATGCCGGGCTTTGCCATAACGCAATCCACGCAGCAGGTAGTATGGCACAAGGAACAATGCCGACAGATAAAGGCTCAGATCATACAGCAGATAAATCATATCTCTTCAGATAGTCCTTAGCCTGGCGAGTATTGTCATCCATGGCCTTCTGAACCCGGGTCCGGAAAACGTCCAGCTTCTCGCCCTGTGAATAATAAATTGGTGAGCCGAAGCTATAGACGCCCTTTCCCCAGGGGAATGGAAGCAGGAAACGGTCCCACGAGTTGAACCGGTGACCTTTGCTGCAGGCGAACGCCATCGGCACAATCGGACGACCGGTCACCCGGGCTAGCTGGATGACGCCATCCTTGATCTCGTGTCTTGGGCCTCTGGGACCGTCGGGTGTAAAGGCAAGGTCAATTTGCTCCTTGCCAAGATCAATCATGGTCCTGAATGCCGCTCGTCCGCCACGGCTTGATGAACCGCGAATGGACCCAATATCAAAATAAGTCATGGTCCGCGCAATCAGTTCACCGTCTTTTGACGCACTGATCATGACACTCGCTTTCGGCCCCGAATATCCGGTCGCCATCATAAACAGCTGATCGTGCCAGAAAGAGAGAATAACATTCTTACCGTCATCCCAGAGAGACCGCAGCGGCTCATCACCAATAGATGCCGGCTTGATGCGTCGATGCAACCAGCGAATCAGGCGTGCAGCGATCCATGGAGCAGCATTCAGCAGAAGCTTATCACTAAGGACCGACATCAGGCATCCTTGAACTGCATATCATACAGGTTCCGGTAAAAGCCGTTTTGTGCCAGTAGCTCCTGATGGGTACCTGTTTCGACCACCCGGCCCTGATCAAGAACAATAATTCTGTCAGCGTGCATGATTGTCGACAATCTGTGTGCAATCACTAGCGTGGTGCGGTTTTTCATCAGATTCACCAACGCTTTTTGGACCATCGCTTCACTTTCCGTATCCAGAGCGCTCGTTGCTTCGTCAAGAATCAGGATAGGGGCATCCTTAAGAAGTGCGCGAGCGACACAAAGACGTTGTCGTTGGCCGCCGGAAAGACGAATACCACGATCACCGATGGTCGTATCATACCCCCCGGGGAGCTTGTTTATAAACTCATCGGCATAGGCTTGTCGCGCTGCTTCGGCAACGGCTTGATCATCCGCATCCAGCATCCCGTAACGAATGTTATCCCGGATTGAACCACTGAAAAGAAAAGTTTCCTGGTCAACGAAGGCGAGATTTTTCTTCAGACTATCGAGGGAGACATCGCAGAGGTTATAGCCATCGATGGTAATTGATCCTTGTTGCGGATCATAGAAGCGGGCCATCAATCCTGCAGCTGTTGATTTACCAGCACCACTCGGGCCGACCAGCGCAATGACTTCACCGGGATTGGCATGAAGACTGAACCCCCTTAGGACAGGCTCGTCGCCGTAACTGAACGTAACGTTATCAAAAACAACTTCACCCCGTGTACGTGGCATTTCGATAGCATCGACCTTGTCGACAACATCACGCGGTTGATCCAGAAGAGAGAAAACCCCTTCAGCGGCTCCAACTGACTTCTGCATGATATTGCTTACTCGAGTCAGTCGTTTTACTGGAGTGAACATCATCATAATTGCTGCAACAATTGAAAAAAGCTGCCCCTGTGTCATATCACCGGAAAGAACACGGTGGACACCGTACCAGACCACACCACCGCCACCAAGCGCCGCCAGAATTTCTACGGCCGGTGAGGTAAGAGAATTGTATTTGATCGCCTTACGCAAGAATCGATAGAACTGCTTGTTCTCTACCTTGAATTTCTTGATCTGTGTCTCTTCTCGTCCGAAGGCCTTAATGACTTTTATGCCACTAAAAGCCTCCTGCAGTGTGCCGGTCAAAAACCCCATGCTTTTAAGGCTTTTTTTGGTGTTGTTCCGGATTCTCCTGCCGAGTTGGGTCGCCGGGATAACACAGATTGGCAGCACCGTAAAGGCGACTGAGGCTAACCTCCAGTCCTTGTAGAAAGCAAGAACGACCAAACCAACCAGCGTGACACTCTCGCGGACACCATCGACCAAGACATCTGCTGCAGAGCTTTGCAGAACACCGACATCGTTAAGAACTACTGATGTCAGACGTCCTGGGGCTTCATTAACATGAAAGCCCATCGACAGATGCATGGACTGGCTAAAGAGCCCATTACGAAGGTCCTGTACAACCAGCTGCCCAGCCGTTTTGATATAATACTCTTGGT
>JAFDBW010000014.1 GCA_019313105.1 Deltaproteobacteria bacterium
AAAAGAAAGCTTTGCGCTGCGCTTGGCAAGTCTTGCTCGTAAGGGCGGCAGCATCAATCTAGTTAGTTGTAGTCGATTAAGAGTCTGCACTTCCCTCGCGGGATCGAAGGCTCTTATGAGTCTCTCCTGGTGTGGAGGGTTGCAAAGCTTGTGATGTTTTTAGATTTTCCATTGTAAGACACATAGAAAAGTCAGGCCCTTTGACACAGGGCCGGATCCCCATCACGGATGTTCTTGAAGTCTCGGAAATCAGGTAAAGGAGACGCCCTCCGCAAGGAGAAAGCCGGTTTTGACTTTGTAATTTAAATCACAGATTAAAATGATCAAGGGCAACAGATTAACCACCTGTTGCCCTAAGCTCCATTGAAGCTCCAACTCTCAACCAGCAACTACTTCAGTTCCGTTGGCGATTCCTGGTCCTCCTTGAGCGGCGAACCCCAGAAAGTTCCAAGGACCTTTTGATCGCGTTCGCTGAGGATGGCCCCCCGTTCAATCATGCGTTGCATGAGCTCTTCTAGGTCGGCCTTCTGGCCGATTGCCTCATCCACCCTTGCCCTCGTATGACAGATAGTGCAGCGAGCTTCAATAGTATTCTGAAACTCACCACTCTCCGGCAGGCGATGGGGATCGTGTACGGCTCCGGGAACAGCGGCCGCTGTCATGGGCAAGAGCAACAAGCCAATCAAAAGTGCCGATCGATTAAATCTGCTATTCACGCACATAGGTATCAATATCCGTTTCATGGACCATGCCCATCATGTGGGCATATTCCGACTCAATTATCGCATAATGGTTCTCTGTCTCCCGGGCCATCCGCTCGAATACGGCGCGGACAGCAGGGTCGACGATGCGGGACGCCGTCATGAGAAGACTTTTTACCAGGTCTTCCTCTTCCTTCAGCGCCAACTCCATGGCTTTGCGCTCATGGACATTCTCGTCAAGGGCCTTTTCCAGATGCTTGAGCATGACATGACCCTTGGATGGCGGCGTGGAGATAAAATCCTCGAAAGAACCGAGGTCACTGCCCGTATAGATATCGAAAAAATGACCTGCATGCTCGCGCTCTTCTTTGGCCAACTGCTCAAAGATCTTTTTGCCGCGCTCATTATTGGTCAACGCCGCTGCCTTGAGGTAGAAGTCCATGACATCTTTTTCGGTTTGGATTGCCTGCTTGATCGCATCGAGCAGACTTGGCTGCTGGTTCATCCAGCTCTCCTTTCAAGATGGTAATCGGCATGATTCTCTTGTTTGCGATACTCTGCCGATACAAACAGATAAACGTCTGACCGTTTGACTACTCTGACGGCTCTTTCACTTGATCCTCGACCCATGCGTCAATTTTATCACCGTCCGCATCGGCAAGATCGAGGAAGCGCATCCCCATCCCCGGCTCATGAGGGTGCTTTTTCTGATAGTGTCGTTTCCAGAGCACCTCACAGCGGCATCGGATCACATGCTTGGGTTTGACCGGTAAGGTCAACTCAATCGTGAACTCTTCGCCTAGCTCGCGGGGCTTTACCGTAGCGATGAAAAGCCCTCCCCGGCTGATATTCTTGGCATAACCGAAAAAGGTTTTCTGACCGTCTTCAATCGGGATTTTTTCAACGATCAGGGGCACCCGCGTGGCAAGACGCAGGTTCTTCTGCTCCGCTTCAAACTCGGGGAGGTTTGGTTCATTCATCGGCATCCTCTTTACTCTACCCGCAGAAGGGTAGGGTCGGTGACGTTACCTGCATCATAGCACAGCTTTTTAGATTTTCGATCGTTTGTCAAGTACTATGCCATATCTGCGACACGTAGCGCCTCCAGCATACCCCCCAGAGAGGCCGGCGCAACACAACCCTGCCATGTGAAATATTCCGGCAGGATCTCCTCCGGTTCGCCACGTCCGAACTCCGAATCGCACAATAAGTGAATCAATCGCAACGTCCTGAAGCCGTCGAACCAGACATGAAATGCCTGCTGAAGCCGGGGAAGGTGTTGATGAGTCTTCTGCATTCCCGGCCAGGCCGACTGCCAGTCGAGTTGATCGAGATAGCCTGACAGCACAGGCGAGATCTCTGTCGCAAGGAGGAGAATCTGTTCAGCGTTAGCCGAAATGTTGTATTCAACGAGCTTCAACCAGTCGGACAAGGTGCGAAAAGCAGCAACCGGATAGAAGCGCACACCCTGGTTGTCGCCGGCGAGAAGCCTGGCCATGCTGCGACCGGTGCCGAAAGGAACCCGCTCTGAAACACGCGGCTCCGGGTAGACTAAAGTGCCTGACAACAGGCCGACACCATCCGTCTTGGCCAGCTTCTGCAGAAAATAAAAGTCTTCACCGGCCCTGCGACTGTTCATTCCTCCGCAGCGCACATAAGCGGACGCCCGACAAGCCATGGCGCTGCCAACCGTGTTGAAGGCATATGGTGACCCGGCCAGGCGCAGGCCGTATACATAGCTGCGCAGGAAAAGCTCGTAGCGATCAATGGCGGCCTGCTGGTCCGGGTCGACCCCCGGCTGGTGTCGATACGGTAGCACCGCAGCACCTTTGGACGACAGAAGAAAATGCCGATCAATGGTCTGCAGATAATTATCTTCTACCAGGGTATCGGCATCGAGCCCGACCAGAAGGGGATCTCCAGACCAGTCCAGAGATGGCAAAGCCAGATCCATTCCGAGCTTCCGGGCAAAACCGACTCCCGCCCGATGTGCGGGCACTTCCAGGCCGGGGCTGACCGCATCGACCCAGGCCAGACAGAGATCCGACCCGCGCGCGTAATCACTCAACCGGGCAAGGTCGATTTCATTCTGCAGTCTGATCTGCCTGTCTGCCCGCTGGCCATGGTTGCAGACAACCACGACCAGAAAACGGTTTGTCCACTCAGGGGGATTATCGGACAGACTACGCAGGGTCGCAAAGAGACGATCCCCTTCGGCGAGCGACGGCACCACAACCGCACCGCGAAAGTCGGACCGGGCCTCTCCGGCAAGTTGCCAAGGTCCCTTGATCCCGTTTCTGTCGAGATAACGTTGTGTGGCAACAGGAGGGGCGGTCATTCAATCACATCCTGACAGGCAGCAAGGAGGCCAGTGACAGGGTCCTTTTCCGCGTCAAGCCAACAGATATCAACCCCCTGTCGCTGCATGCGCCGGAACCAGGTCTCCTGGCGTTTGGCAAACTGGTGAATAGCGCTGTTGAGTTTCTGAAAAAGGTCGTTGCGAGTGAACATACCCTGCAGATACCGGGCGACAAAGCGGTATTCGAGCCCGAAATAATCGAGAGTCTCCCAGGAGACTCCTGCCGCATGCAGGCCCTCGACCTCTTCGATCATGCCGTGGTCAAGACGTTCGCGAAGCCTCCGGGTGATCCTCTGCCTTAAGACGTCTCTTTGCCAGCGCAAACCGAAAACCCGCGGCGACAAATCCGGCCAATCGATCGGCTCGGCGACAGGTTGTTTTTCACCTTCAGCGATCTCGATTGCCCTGGTCAGCCGTTCACGATCAGTCAGATCAGTTGTATTGTGCAGCTCAGGACGCAACTTGCACAGACGTTCGACGAGATTGTCAAGTTCCAGATCTTCAAGCTCCTGGCGCAAAGACAGGTTTTTCTCGACTTTGACCAGGTCATAACCACGCAGGACGGCATCGAGATAGAGCCCCGTCCCTCCGGCCAGGATCGGCAGACTTCCGCGGCTGACAACCTCGTCATACGCGCGCTTGAACTCCTGGACAAAGTTGAACAGGCTGAATTCGCAACCGGGGTCAATAATATCGATGAGATGATATGGCGTTTCGCCGTACTCCGCCAGGTCTTTGCCGCTGCCGATATCCAGGCCGCGGTAAACCTGTCGTGAGTCCGCCGAGATAATCTCACCGTTAAGATGGCGGGCGGCCTGTACCGCCAGATGAGTTTTACCTGAGGCCGTCGGCCCGAGGATAACCAGAAGATTCATAACCGGGCCAGATCCCTTAGGCATTGTGATAAAAACCCGACAGTCAAGGTCAAGTTATAACCGGATCGCCTTCTGATGACAACGCGTATTCCTGGTAAGCTTTCCTCGCGACGGGAAATCTGCTATACAGTGTTGACTTTAATGACCCGATGATTAATCAAATCACGAATATCCCGGAACCAGATGTCTATTTCCTCACCAGGCTCGGGGGCAGACGCTGATAGCGCTAAGCGACTGTCCCGTTCAGAGCACAAGATCTCCCGCCGCCGGATCGACGAGAACACCCTCAAAGTTCTCTACCGGCTGCACCGCCACGGCTACAAAGCCTACCTGGTCGGTGGCAGCGTCCGGGATCTGCTGCTTGACAGGACTCCCAAGGATTTCGACATCGGCACCGACGCGACTCCACAACAGGTCAAGCAACTGTTTCGCAACTGCTTCCTGGTCGGGCGCCGGTTCCGGCTCGCCCATATCAGGTTCGGCGGCGACCAGGTTATAGAAGTCGCAACCTTCCGCCGCCATCCCAAACCTGAAGAATTCCCGGAGGACCCTGACGAACACGGGTTTTTCATGCAGAACCAGTTCGGCACTCCCCGGGAGGACGCTTTCCGTCGCGACTTTACCATCAACGCCCTGTTCTATGACATCGCCGACTTTTCGATCATAGACCATGTCGGCGGGTTAGACGACCTTGAGAAGCGTCGCCTCCGCGTCATCGGCGACCCGAAGATTCGGTTCGAGGAAGACCCGGTGCGCATGCTGCGCGCACTTGAGTTCAGCGCACGTCTGGACTTTTCTCTCGATCACAGCACACTTACGACGATCACCGAACAGGCACCGTTGATTGCCGAAGCAGCAACGGCCAGAATCCGCGAGGAACTGCTGGAGCTTTTCCGTCACGGCGTCGGCGCGGAGGTACTGCAACAGGCCCAAACCCTCGGACTGATGCAGCCGATGATGGGCGGCTATATGCCGGGGAAGGTGACCTTCAGATTATTGCACGAGATCAACCGGTATTTTCTAAAACTCGGCAAGGTCGACGAAGCGGTACTCCTTGCCACCCTCTTTATCGATCACTTCTGGCAGAAATGCCCGGTCAAGGCGTCAATTCCGATCAACGAGGTTGTGCAATCCGCCGGACATCTGATGACCCCCTACTGCGCCCACTTTCACCTGGCCCACGGTCTGCGCCACCAGGCCCGCGAGCTGCTGGTCGGCTGCTATCGCTTTGCCCGCGGCTTGGGGCATCGTGGACAGAAGCGCTTCCTGCAAAACCCGGTGACACCTCTTGCCCTGGAAATGTTTCGCCTGTGGACAGAGGCCAGCGGCGGCGACAGGGCATTACTGGGCACCTGGCAGAAGGCGCTGCATACCCGTGACGAAATATCCCATCAACCTTCCAGAGACGCCACCCGGCGCACCCGCCGGAGGCCCCGGCGGCGACGCCAGAGCAACCCGGCATAATTAAAAGTCTAGATTTTTTTCAGCAGTTCCTTCAGATATGCCCGTTCCGTTTCGCTTAACGGTCGATCTCTGAAAACCGCCCCCTGGTACACTTTCGCAAAGGCCCGACACCGGTCATCATCAAGCCGCTCGCCGAGCTCGGTCAACCCGCTTGCCGGAGAAGCCGTATCCTTCCCGTAACGCTTGCGTACCCGGAGCCTGAAATCTTCCAGCAGGCGGGCCTCGGCAGAGAGACGCTTTCTTCGTCGCAGCAGAACCACCAGAATCGTGCCGGGAAGCAACCAGGCAACCCAGAGGTATTGCCTGACCTCGAGCTCTCCAGATCGAATACCGCTCAATTTCTCGCGGGTTTGATTGAGGATCTCCACCTGACGGGCAAAATCAAACAACAGAACGGTCTGCACCCACCGGTAGTTAAGACTGTCTATCAAGCGCTGCATGGCGCCCAAGCTGGCCATCCCGCGATTATTCAGGGCACTGCCCGCATTGACCGCCCATTGACTTGGATCGATGCGGACCCAGCGGTTATCTTCGGTCAACACCTCGACCCAGACATGGGCCGTGTCTTCGGTCACCAGGTAATAACCTCCAAAGGGATTGTATTCACCTCCGTAATATCCCCCGACCAGTCGTGCCGGAATTCCCGACAGCCGCGCCAGCGTGACGTAAGCCGAGGCAAAGAACTCGCAATAACCGCGTTTCTTGTCGAACAGGAATTCATCGACCGGGTCCGGCCCTTCGGGGAGATCGTCCTGGGCATAACTGAGCTGCTGATTGCGGAAGAAATCCGCCAGGGCATCGAGTCGGCCCTGCCCCTTTTTCGTACTAGCCATGATGCCTGCGGCGACCTGCCGTACACGTTCGGAGACCTGCTCAGGCAGTGTCAGGTAAAAACCCCGATCGATCCGGTTCTGGACCTTAAGATCAGCGCCGGGGTGACTGACCTGCTCTAGCCGGTATGGGTGGTCAAGCGCGGACCTTGAGACAAACACATAATCGTCGTTGCTTACATTTCGGGGCCCGAAGAGTTGGGATGGCCGATCCAGGGTGATCAGGTAGCGGTCGGACCTCGCTTTCGGATAGATTGTCAGTTTGACCGTGCGGTTGCCTTCGGTGATCCTGGAGTTTTCTTTCGGCGGCTGAACCCTGACCCACCTGCTCCCTTCGGGCTGGTTGAGCACCAGCGCCCGCCAATAGAGATTATCCTGGGAGATCTCCCCAACCTCAGCACGGAAGGCAAGTCTCTTGTTTGACGAGACCTGCGCATAGGCTCCGGGTTGCACACTTTCCGCCAGGCCAACATTTGCAGTGCCCCCCGGATTGAGAAAATTCCAGATCGGGTGACGGGTCCGTGGTAGAACGAAAAAAAAGACCAGCATAAGGAGCAGGGAGACGACGGGCATGATCAGGCTGACCTTCACCAACTTGTAAAGATCTTCCCGGGGCAGAGCCAGGCGCTTGTCAGTCACGAACACGGTCAGCAGAACCAGGCCGAGTGTGACGCAAAACACCATCAGCACCAGGTAAGTCAGGAAGCCGAATCCAAGGCCAAGGTCGAGACTGATCAACGATGACGCGGCAAGGATGAACAGCCCCAGGACAAAGATCTGCAGGTAGTCGCGAGATTCTTTTGGTGTCAGCAAGCGAATGGCCAGCAGAACAATCATGGCTTGAGCAACCGGTGTCGCCACATCGGCCCTGGTGACCTGGATTCCATAATATGCGATCCCGGCAACCGCGACCATTGTGGCCGTCAACGTGTTGAGAGGATAACGCCCGTAACGGTCACACCAGAGCCCCCCTAAGACACCGACCACAGCAACCCCGATTACAAGAGGTGACAGGAATGGCAGCACGGGTGCCAGCGCAAGCACGGCCACGCCGCTGCCGAGAAGATTCAGAAGTGTTTTAATCCGTACCATAGAGAGCCAGCGTCTTGAGCAGCAAGAGTTTGTGTTGTCGGGTGGTCCCGGGGGGGATCTCCAACGCTGCCGATTTGAGACCGACCGGTCGGCCGGAACGCAGCAGGCGGGTGACCAGGTAAGTGCAATAACTTAACCTCTGCTCGAGACCTGCTCCCGGAATCGCATCCAGGTCGACGGTAACCGGGGTGTGTGAGGCGGCGGAGAGTTCCTTGACCTTGAGGCGGTCGTGTCGCGCTGAGAGCTTCCAGTGAATCAGCTTGAGAGGTTCGCCGCCCCGGTAGTCGCTGATATGGCTGACGTCACCTTCCTGGCCTTTCATCCAGTGTGCATGTGCCCCGCACAGACCACCGGGGTCCGGCTGCTGGAGATCGTTGCAGGGCAGGGGCTTGGGGAAGACGGTAACCTGCCGATCAATCGGAACGACCAGGCTGCGGATAAAAAAATTGATCGGGAATCGTGATCTGACTGTGACCGTTGCCAGCAGCTGCAGACCGCGACCGTTGAGAACGGCTTCAATACTTTTGCTCTGCGACTGCCCCGGGTCAACCAGCGGGAAGAGCACGGCTTGTCCGTCGAGGGCGACCTCCATGAGGAAGACCGGCAGCCAGCGTCGGTTGTTCTCCAGATTGATACTGAACAGGGTAGGCAGGCCGTCGTAGACTTCCTCGGGCGGCGTGCAGCTGATCCTGATCTTCGACAGGTTCCACTTGCCGAGAAATCCTGAAATGGCCATGAAGCCGAGCAAGGCTGAGGCCATCAGGTAGATCAGGTTGTTGCCGGTGTTGACTGCTGCGAAACCGAGCAACAGGGTGATGACGATATAGAGGATCCCGGCGCGGGTCAGTTTCAGGCCAAAGGCACCGGCACTTCGTCGAGCAGCGATTGCAGTAGCTCCTTGCGGTCAAGGGTTTCGTTTTCCGGATACAGGATCAG
>JAFDBW010000015.1 GCA_019313105.1 Deltaproteobacteria bacterium
ATATATGCACGATGTTTTTGTTAATCATCTATATTTTCGTTGCTTTGGGGTTCTCTTTTCTATGCTCAATAGCCGAGGCTGTGTTGCTGAGCGTGACGACTCCTTATATTGCCTTGTTGGAATCACAAAACAAACCGTCTGCGACCGAGCTGCGCCGACTCAAGCATGACATCAACAAACCGCTTGCAGCTATTCTCACACTCAATACCATTGCACACACCGTTGGCGCTGCCGGTGCAGGCGCCCAGGCAACAAAAATATTTGGCAGCGCTTACCTGGGCATCGCTTCAGCTATCCTGACATTGCTGATCTTGGTGTTCTCTGAGATTATCCCGAAAACGCTCGGAGCACACTATTGGCGTCAACTGGCGCCATCAACCGCGTACGCTCTGAAACTGCTGGTCTGGGCTCTTTATCCCTTTGTCAAGTTAACCGAACTGTTGACCCGTGGTCTGACAGAAGGCCCAACTCTGCGTGGTGTTAACCGCAAAGAATTAATGGCCCTTGCCGAAGTCAGTGGTCGGGAAGGCGCCCTTGCGGACCAAGAGGCTCTCATCATGCAAAACCTGTTGCGGTTAAGAGATACTCCTGCCAAGGCCGCGATGACACCACGTACAGTGGTCTTCTCGATTTCGCAAAAAATGACAGTTAGTGACTACTTTGCCAAGTACGAAGCAAAGCCGTTTTCCCGGATTCCCGTTTATCACTCTGACACAGAGAACATTACTGGCTTTGTTTTGCGTAGTGAACTTCTGCTGGCAAAAGCCCATGGTCAAACTGGACGTGTTGTAGGGGACTTCGCTCGGGATATCCCGAAAATTCTCGAGCAAGTCGATCTCTCCAATGCCTTCAACCGATTCCTCAAAGAACGTGTACACATAATGTTGGTCATGGATGAATATGGAGGTTTCTCAGGTGTTCTGACCCTTGAAGATGTTCTCGAAACACTTCTTGGGCTGGAAATTGTCGACGAATTTGACGACACGGAAGACATGCAGGTCCTCGCCCGAAAACTCTGGAAGCAAAGGGCTGGCAAACTCGGGCTGGATTTTGATGAGAGCTAGTTCTTTTGACTTAGTATACAGAACACCTGCTATGACAAAATTCCTTCCCAAGCTGGATTTAAACGATTGGAGTAAAGTTTGTCCGATTTGTCCAGATAGACAAGGAAAGCCCTCGATCCGAAGATGGAGGGCTTTCGATTGAAGAATGCGAGCTAAAAGATGCTCAAGTGGCATGGAGGTTTTTCGATGTCATCAACTCGTTGCTTTCCGGATAAACGGGTTGATCATCCAAAACCGAAGACCTTGACTTTTTCATTTGACTGTATCGTAACGTAAAAGCGGTTCCTATAACGACCAACATTCCTCCGAAATACATGATCCCGAAAGCTACCATAAATGAGTAACGAACCGTCAGGAACAAAAACACTCCCAACAAGAGTGATAGACAAAGATATCCACGCATACCCTCTCTCCATTAGTTCGATTGAATAGACTCAATACATGATACTCAGTTGAATTTTGCAATACGAATACCAAGCAAAATAAAAGAGAAATAACAGTAAAATAACAAAAGTAACTAGATCTGTTCTTGTTAGTGTTAAAAATCTCGACAGCTCTGCAAGGGTCAAGATGGCCCACCCAGCAAGGAAGAGTCCTATTGTGTCTTCTCGAGTGTGATCATTGGGAATCTTTGCAAGATAAGCAACGCTGCCGTTAACCAAATCTTGCAGCGAGAGACCGATTGTGTTTGAATTGCTCCCATAGATATGTCCTGTAACCCACGCGCCACCGGGACGTAAATCGAGTATGTCAGACCGAGGTATTAAGGATGGTATTTATGAGGATGGCAATAATTTTCGTTTTGCTGCTGACAGTCACAGGATGTGAATGGCTGTCTGAAGAATTTGAAGTAATTACTCCGGATGAGCTAAATAAGCTCAAATGTGAATGGCAAGAGCCTAAAGTGTCTAAATGGTTTTATACCGGTTCTGAAAATGGCTATCACTTGTTCATTCAAAGAGATCTTCGAGGGGACAAGCACTACAAAATCAAAATTTCTGATTTTAAAATCGACAAGCCTATGAATGTTTCCAGCAATGAAGCGAACTGGGCAGTCATGCCTTGGGGTCCGAAAGATAAAGAATGCCAACAATAATGCCCTGATTAACCGCCGGTCGTCCTGTTGTCGGGAGCTTTTCCTGACGCCTTTCTCTGAGGGACCGTGCGTTTTCTGCCGATCAATAAAGAATCCACTGACGACGTTCAATCCTGTTTTTGTTGACAACATGGATAACAAAGTCAAACACAGTTACGCGGGTTAGCCAACCCGCGTCTATTTCATTTACGCGCTGGATCAGTCAGCAAGAAGGAACCCGTGTCGACGGGAAATGATCTTGGCGACAATTCCAGTCGGACTCTGGGCTTTTTATCTATTGCTTTTACCGGTCGATAGCGAACCCCCCTTTTTTGCCGATTGCTAAGCAAGTTTTTTATGTTTAAATGAGTTATAAATAACCTTCCACAGGAGGTGAATATGAAAAAGTTACTGATAATTATTTGTACGTCTCTCCTGGTCCTGGCACCAATATCAGTTATGGCAAAGAACTCTGGTAAAGGAAAGGGCAAGGGCCCGTCACCGAATGAATCCGCCTATGAACATGCTTCGGATAATGCCAAATTCAAACGTGGAGACGATTGGCAGGGGGGCAACGAAAAAGATAAAGATGATGACGATATGGAGTCGGAAGATGATGAAGACAAGGGTAAAAGGGAAAAGGAGCAATATCAGGAGCGCGAGAAAAAGAAAAAGGGTAAAAAAAGTGGTGTCGAATCTGACGATGACGAATCCGACGATGAAGTAGAAAATGGCAAAAACAAAAAGAAGAAAAAAAAAGGCAGAAATGGTGAGGATGAGCAGGAGATTGAAAATGCCGACGAAGAGGGGACAACCAAGATAAAGAAATCCGGTAAGGACAAGGCAAAGAAGTAGGCCTGGCCAAAAAGATTATGAAACGACTCCCCTGAGAACGTTTAACAGAATAGCCACAACTGGAGCTGTTCATTGTTTGCATAGAATCAAAAGCCGCAGTCCTGCAAGGGCTCCGGCTTTTTTGCGCAGATTCATCTTCCTGTTGCGACAGGATCGTTTGAATGGATAGTCAACAGTTTAAATATCCGGCGACGCCCCGTGCCGAAGCGGATGCTCTGAAGGTTCTGATCGGAGGTATCCTCGGCATGGTGGTTGCCATGGGCATCGGCAGATTCATTTTTACTCCGATTCTGCCGCTGATGCAGCGTGACCTGGGAATGACCAACAGTGTCGCCGGATGGCTCGCCGGGCTGAATTACCTGGGTTACCTGGCGGGGGCAATCGTCTGCTCGGTCACCCCGGGGATGCTGCGTTCCTGGCTTATCACTGGCGGTTCGCTGTTCGTGAGTATCGCAACGACACTCTTTATGGGCGCGACACTAAGCGTGCATTGGTGGGGATTGATGCGTTTCGCCGGGGGCTTTGCGAGCGCTGTGCTGTTTATCGTGATCACTGCAGAGGTGGGGGAGACTCTCAGCAGGCGTGGTTACGGTCATTGGCTCGGCGCACTGTATGGTGGGGTAGGCCTGGGCATAGCGATCAGCGGACTCGTGGTCCCGCCGCTTGATAACATTGGCGGTTGGATTGGGGCATGGTATGGAGCGGGTCTTCTCGCTGCCATTCTGGCGGTTGTCGGGCTTTTGCTCGGTCGCAGGCGCGAGCTGGTTAAACCGATTACGATCGATGAATCGCGTACACCAGTTTCCTTGTCCAGTGTCCGGTTGCTGGCCGTCGGGTATTTTTTCGAAGGCCTTGGCTATATTGTGACCGCGACATTTCTTGTCGCAATTATCTCCATGACGCCGGGATTGGAGGATTTTGCTCCCTACAGTTGGGTTGCAGTCGGTCTTGCTGCCGTGCCATCGACGATCTTCTGGCCCTATCTTGGTCGTCGCATTGGCAACCGCAAGGCTTTGCTTGGCGCGTATCTTCTCCAGGCTGCAGGTATCCTGGTCAGTGTCTGGGCTGAGTCGATGACTACGGTACTTTTTGTCGCGGTGTCATTTGGAGGCACTTTTCTTGGGATTGTTGCCTTGACCTTGACCGAGGGGAATCTTCGCATGCCTGGCGATGGCCGGCGAGCTGCAGCTTTCCTGACCGCCAGTTTCGGCGTCGGACAGGTGCTCGGGCCGGTCCTGGCAGGAACTCTCGCTGATACTCAGGAAGGTTTTGCCGTACCCCTGGTGCTGGCGACTGTCTGCGTGGCCATTGCCGGGCTCTGTGTTCTTCTGGACAGGCAATTCCAGTCGCAATGATTCCGGAGGCAGTTTAAGCGGTCATCCCGGCGGCGCAATCCTTGAATGTCTTGAGCCGCGCCGAGAATATGGTCGCGGCTATCTGCGGCGTGCGGCCGCTAGCAACGACCTTGACGGCACTCTATGCGTGTTCCACGCAAGCCTTTGCCTAGATCATGCATCTCGCAACCTTCATCAATAATTCCAAGGCAGCCCCCTTTCACATGCGAGGATATTTCATTGAAGCGTGTTTCAGGACCTGGAGCCAGATACAGTTCTTTACTATTGTAACTGTTGCAATTAGCATGCAGTGAAACTGTACCCGTTGCTAGGTGCGGCCGCTGCACCTGCTGCCATTGCAATCAAACTGATATGAATAGAATTCGATGATAATGCCTGGAATTCAAGGTGACGCAGATGATCCATATCAATATCAGGCCAGGAGGCAAAACCCCTCTTTATGAGGAAGTGGCTGGAAAGATTAGTCTCCTGGTACAGCGGGGTTAGCGGATGGCCAATTTTCTTTTTTACACGATAACGGTTCTGATCTGGGGTTCCACTTGGCTGGGTATCAAGTTCCAGCTCGGCGTGGTCGATCCGGCCCTGTCAGTCTCTTACCGGTTCGCCCTGGCCGCGCTGATTCTCTTTGCCTGGTGTTTTGCCCGACGCCTGCCATTGAAATTTTGCAGAGCTGAGCACTTGTTTATTGCTCTGCAGGGTGTCTTTCTGTTCGCCGTGAACTATCTGCTTTTCTATCTTGCCGAACTGCAGATCACCAGCGGTTTGGCGGCAGTGGTTTTTTCCACGATCGTGGTTATGAACCTGATCAACGGTCGCCTGTTCCTCGGAACGCCGATCGAAGTCAAGGTCCTGGTAGGTGGAGCACTGGGAATGGTCGGCCTGGTTTTGCTCTTCTGGCCGGATATGGTAGCCACGGATTTTTCCGGGCCGATATTTGTCGGTATGCTGCTCAGCTTTGCAGCGACCTACCTGGCATCACTTGGCAATATCCTGTCGGTCCGCAACCAGCGGCACAAACTTCCAATTATACAGACCAACGCCTTCGGCATGGCCTACGGCTCGGCCTGTATGGCGTTGATTGTGGTGGTTCGCGGCACATCGATCACCATAGAGATGACGGCCCCATATCTGGTCTCGCTGGTCTACCTGGCCTTGTTCGGTTCGGTGATTGCTTTTGGCTGTTACCTGAGCCTGGTCGGCAGGATCGGGGCGGGCCGGGCGGCCTACGCCACGCTGCTTTTCCCGGTTGTTGCCCTGGGGCTTTCGACCTTCTGGGAGGGATACTCCTGGACTTTGCACGGGGTTTGCGGAATCATTCTGATCCTGTCTGGTAATTACCTGGCCATGGCCGGGAGAAAGGTTATCCCGGAACGGAAAAGCCGGGTCCAGAAGGCCGTCGTCATGGATGTCTGAGCTTTTTTACTCAGACAGCCCAACGCGTACCGAGCGGTTTCTTCTCATCAATGAAATGCATGATAAACTGCCGCTTTTGTTGACCTGTAAATTATCTATTTGCTAGAGTGCCGCAGACAATACTTCGCAGCGTGAGGCAGGAGATTTTTTTTGACGAAAGTGGAATTTTTCAAGTTGAAGCGACCCGAGAGGGCCAGGGTCCTCTGTGACCTGGCAGAAGAATTTTATCTTAACGGGCAGCGAGTGCTGGTTATGACCCTGGATGACAACCAGGGGATAACCCTCGACCGCTTCATGTGGACCTGGAAAAAAGGTGCTTTCCTACCACACGTCTATGATAACGGATCCGTTGAAGGTCACGACGAGCCGGTGGTCATTGTGTCAGAAGAAGCAAACCCGAACGCTGCAGGCGTCCTGATCATGGGGGCCCCCTGCAGTGTCGATTTTATCCGTCAGTTCCGTCACGTGATCGACTTTGCCGAAACCTATGACGAGACGCGCCTGGAAGAGTCGCGCGAGCGCTTCAGGAGTTATCGTGAGCTTGGATTCAACCCTGTCATGCGTTAATGCCGGTGGGCCCGGCAGCATGGTCCGGTTTGACCATGTCCCACAGCTTGATCAAGAGACACGACTTTCTGCCGAGGCTCTGCACGCCCTCTCTATCTGGCAGGCCAGGCCAGGTGAAGTGATGACCCTGGTTGACCCGGAAGCGACGGCTTATCGTGCGCGCATCATCAGTATGGACCCCGCACAGGCGAGCTGCATGCCCTTTGCGCGCCTGCCCGGTGCCGTGGAAAGTCCCCTGGCTATTGACGTCTATCAGTCTTTGCCGGAACGGGAGCGTTTTGAGCTGGTCCTGCAGAAACTTACCGAGTTGGGTGTCGCCCGCATTGTGCCGATGGAGTCTGAGCACTCGGCAACGCTTGAAGAGCGCGATGCCTCACAGAAAAAATCACATCGCTGGCCGGACCTGATCCGCAAAGCTTCCCGCCAGTGTCGGCGCGCCATGCTGCCGCAGCTGATGTCGGTTCAGTCTTTCGCCGAAGCACTCCTCAGCGCTGAATCAGCGGAGTTGAAGCTGATGCTTTACGAAGGGGCTGCCAACTGGACACTCACTGAGGGTTTTGGTTCATTCAAGCCCCGCAGTGTCGCTCTGCTGGTTGGCCCCGAGGGGGGCTTTTCTCTGGAGGAAGTCGAACGGGCGCAAGCCGTTGGTTTCTTGCCTGTCAGTCTTGGTCCGCGTATTCTGCGCACCGAAACTGCTGCAATGGTCGCCTCAGCCATCGTGCAGAGTTATTTGGGGGATTTGGGCTAGAAAAGCTGTTAACTGTCAGCTTTCAGAAAATTCCGACTTGCCTTGAGTCGCTTGGTTTTAATTTCTTACAGCTAGCAACCAACAGCTGGGTTTTATTATGATTCTGGATCACCTGTCAGTTGTTCTCGTCGAATCCCGTGGCGAACGGAATATAGGATCTGTAGCGCGTGCGATGGCAAACTTTGGGGTGAGTGACCTGCGCCTGGTCGCGCCGAAAGTTGATCACCTCGATGATGAAGCCCGTAAAATGGCTGTAAAGGCAAGCGTGCTGCTCGAGCAGGCGACTGTCTATCCTGATCTGGAGGGTGCTCTAAAGGATTGCCATTATGCCTATGCGACCACTCGTCGCTTCGGCAAGTACCGGGCCGACTTTCTGCACCCCGAGAGTGCTGCGGACGATCTCCTGCCTCGTCTCGATGCAGGCCGGGTTGCAATGGTTTTCGGTCGTGAAGACAAGGGTTTGAAGACCGAAGAGCTCGACCTCTGCCAGCGTCTGGTTACAATTCCGACCTGCGGGACGATACAGTCAATGAACCTGGCCCAGTCCGTGGTGATCTGTCTCTATGAAGTTTGTCTGCAGCATGGCGAGTCACAAGGCAAGGTGCAGGGGAGCAGGAAACTTGCGACCAACGAACAGCTGGAGATCCTTTTCTCTCATATGCAAAAGTCACTCCTCAGAATCAAGTACCTCAATCCACAGAATCCTGAGCACATCATGCGCTCCTATCGGCAGATGCTTGGCAGGGCAGGGATGGATCAACGCGACGTCCGCATTCTGCGCGGCCTTATGAGTGAAATCGACCGCATTGAGGATGAGCGTCGTCTGCTTGCCGGAGAGATCGACGACAATGATGAAACATGAATGTCTGGACAACGGTCTGGAGATCAGTTTTAGCGATCAGAGCAATCGCTATTTCGGTGACTATCATCGCATCTGCGTGGTCGCAACGATCAGTTATACTCTTGACCTACTCGCTGATGATGAGCTGCGCCTTCGGGCAACCGCGGCCTATGGCGAGCAAATCAAGCTGGAAAAGCGCCTTGAGCGTATGGGTGTGCCTTCAGCTGAAGTTGAACAAACCCGTAATGCTCTGGTCGATGATTTCATGCGGCATGCGTCCACTTACCTGTCCCGGCCTGATTATCCGCGCCTGCTGATTGCCGTCGAGTTGAGTAAACAGCGTTCAGGTCGATTTTATGCCTGAATTGATCAAGGACCTGGAAATTACAGGGCTGGTCCACGGTGGCCGAGGTATCGGGCGTTGCGACGGCAAGGCCGTCTTTGTGCCGATGACCGCGCCCGGCGACCGGGTCGTCTGCAGGGTCGTCAGGTCGAAATCCAGCTATAGCGAAGCTGAGCTGGTGGCAGTGGTCGAGCCTTCGGCACACCGGCGTGAGCCGCCATGTCCTTATTTCGGCAGCTGTGGTGGCTGCCAGTGGCAGCATCTGTTTTATCCGAGTCAATGCCATTGGAAAGAAAAGATTTTTTTTGACCAATTGCTCCGCGGCAAGGTCGTTTCGCAGGAATGCCTGGTGCCGATTGTCCCGGCGCCTGATGAGTGGCATTATCGCAACCGGGTCCAGTTCAAATGTCATATGACAGGAAAAGGGCTGGTTACAGGTTTTTATCGTTGCGGCTCCCATTCCGTCGTAGAGATAAAACGGTGCCTGCTGCTACCGCAACAAATGCAATATGTGCTTGATCATTTGCACAAAGAGCTGCCAGGCGCACCATGTCCGGAATGTATCACCCAGGTCGACGTGGCGTGCGGTGATGATGGCGCCCTCAGGGTGCTGCTGCATGGTTTGACGAAAGGCCGACGTCAACTGCAGGTGTGGTTGCAGGCCTTTGCGCAGCGCCACCAGATCAACGCATGCCTGCAGTCGGGCCATAGACATACCATTGAACTTGTGCACGGCGAGACGGATCTGACGGTGATTGTCGATCAACCGCCGATAGCCATGGGGTATGGCCCCGGAGGTTTTGCCCAGGTGAACCCGGCGCAGAATCGCAACTTGATTGCCGAAGTGCTCGCAATCCTTGATCTGCAAGGGAATGAGAAAGTCCTGGACCTGTTCTGCGGTATGGGCAATTTCAGCCTGCCGATTGCCCGTCGGGCGGGGTGGGTGACCGGGATCGAGGATCATGCCCCATCCGTGGCGGCCGCAATTAATAACGCCCACGTAAATAACCTGAAAAATGTCGAGTTTCGCGTCGCAGATGCATCGACGGCCTTCAGCCGCGGTAATTTTGATGATTTGGATCTGCTTGTGCTCGACCCCCCTCGCAGCGGCAGCTACCATGCCAGTCGGGAGATTCTGAAAGCCAGACCGCAACGTGTCCTCTACATCTCCTGCGATCCGGCAACCCTGGTCCGTGACCTGCAGCCGCTGGTGCATGGCGGATACCGGGTCGTCTCAAGCAGGCCCTTCGACCACTTCCCGCAAACCTGGCATGTAGAGAGTCTGACTTTGTTGGAGAGACGGTCAGCAGTCGGCTGTCAGACTTAAAGCCTTTCCAGCAGAGCAACGTTTTTCCTTGCAATGCATGTCAATTTTTGATAGAAGACATTCAATTAACTTTTCATCTGAAAAGTGAGCTTCGCGGCTCGCTTTTTTTCGTTTTGGAAAAAAGATGCGGCAAGAGATTCAGGCACAGGTAGAAGAATTAATTGTTCCGATCCTCGATGATTTCGGTTATGAGCTTGTTGACCTTCAGTACAAGAAAGAGGGCAGCAGCATGGCCCTCTGTGTCTTCATTGACAAGCCTGGCGGCATCACTCTCGATGATTGTGTCACGGTCAGTCGGGAAGTCGGCGCGATCCTCGAAATCGAGGACCCGATCAAGGCGGCTTATCGGCTTGAAGTCTCATCGCCCGGTCTGGACCGGCCTTTGAGGAAACCGGCTGATTTTGAGCGTTTCGCAGGTCAGAAAATCAAGGTCAAGACGCTGTGCATGCTCGATCCTGACAGGCGAGGTCACAGCCGAAAAACCTTTACCGGCGAGCTGCTCGGCCTGGAAGGCGACATGATTCGCATAGCGTTGGACGACAAGCGCGGCGGTGTGGCGATGATTGCCGTTGCCGACCTTGAAAAAGCCAACCTGGTCGAAGAGTATTAAAGACAGTTACTTACACATTAACCTTTAACGTTTAACTCTAAAAAGACTTCAACAGCAGCCACCGCAATGATGTGGATGGTATGCAGGGGGAAGGGATGAATATCAACCTGAATCACATTATCGACCAGGTGGTCAAAGACAAGGGAATCGATCGTGGAGTCCTGGTCGAAGCACTCGAGGCCGCGGTATTGTCGGCAGCAAACAAAAAGTATCGCAATACCCGCGAGCTCGAAGCCCACTACAATGATGAAGCCGGTGAAGTGGAAGTCTTCGAGTTTGTCACTGTTGTTGATGAAGTGGAAAACTCCTACCAGGAGATCGACCTGTCCGAGGCTCGCGAAATCGACCCTGACGTCGAAATTGGCGATTCGCTTGGCATGAAGATGGATGCAAGCAGCTTCAGCCGTATCGCTGCCCAAACTGCCAAGCAGGTTATCATTCAGAAGGTTCGTGAGGCAGAACGTGAAGGTGTTTACAATGAATTCAAGGATCGTCTTGGTGAGCTGGTCAACGGTATCGTCCGTCGCTACGAGCGTGGCGACCTGATCGTCGACCTGGGCCGCGCCGAGGCATTATTGCCTCATCGTGAACAGGTCCCGCGTGAAAATTACCGCCAGGGTGACCGGGTTCGTGCCTACATCTCCGATGTGCGCATGGCCACCAAAGGCCCACAGATTATCCTGTCACGGACTCATCCGGGCCTGTTGGCGGAACTGTTCCGCATTGAAGTCCCGGAAGTCGCCGAAGGGATTGTCGAAATCCAATCCGTTGCCCGCGAGCCGGGCAGTCGCGCCAAGATCGCCGTACTTTCCAACGACCCTGACGTTGATCCGATTGGCGCCTGTGTCGGTATGCGCGGCGCACGCGTCCAGAACGTGGTCTCCGAACTGCGTGGCGAAAAGATCGACATTATCAACTGGACGCCAGACATTGCACGTTTTGCCTGCTCGGCACTGGCCCCCGCTGAAGTCACCAGGGTCTACGTCGACAACGACGAAGAGTCACTGGAAATTATTGTTCCCGACGATCAGTTGTCACTGGCAATCGGTAAAAAGGGTCAGAATGTCAGGTTGGCGGCCAAGCTGACCGGTTGGAAGATTGATATCATCAGTGAGACGCGTGCTGCAGAGGCTGAACTCGAGGAATTGACCGGTGGCAACCGCAGCGCCGAAGATGAAGCTGAGATATCAGAAGGGTTGTTCTCAGCGATGAGTGCCAAGGACGCAGTCGCCATGATCAAATCTGCAGAGGCAATTGAAGATATCGCCGGTAAAGAAGTAGGCGAAAAACGTGTTACGGTGACGCGCGCATTTGAAGCAAAAATGGCTGAGCTGTCAGGCGACGAGAGCCGGGAGAGCTAATGTCGGAAGGGCGCAAGCAGCCGCAGCGCACCTGTCTCGGGTGTCGCCAGGTCAAGGATCAATCAGAACTGATCCGCTTTGTGCGCTCGCCCGATGGTGAAATCCTGGCAGACTTGAAAGGCCGTTTACCGGGCCGTGGCGCCTATCTCTGCAACAGTCGCCAATGCCTGGAAGCGGCCGTAAGCAGGCAGCAGTTCAGCCGGGCTTTCCGCTGCGAGTGCCAGCCTGCAGATGTAGCGGGCCTGGCTGACAAGGTGGCCCAGGAACTGCTTAAGCACCTTGCGAATTTACTTGGCATGGCGCGCAAATCGGCAAGCTTTGTCGCCGGCAGTAATGCTGTTCTCGATGCGCTGACTCACAGGAAGTCGCTGTCGATCATAGCCCTGGCAGAAGAC
The DNA here is from genome assembly GCA_019313105.1 of Deltaproteobacteria bacterium. Lineage (GTDB taxonomy): Bacteria > Desulfobacterota > Desulfuromonadia > Desulfuromonadales > BM103 > JAFDBW01. Next base: position 11,955 of record JAFDBW010000015.1, read on the forward strand.
ATCTCGCCGCAGATCGGCGAGAAGATCAGGCGGAAAGCTCAACGTCAGAATGTATTGACGACGGAATTATTCGACAAAATGGAACTTGGCCGCATACTCGGGCGTGCGGAAAGAAGTGTTGTTGGTTTGCCCGATGGCAAGTTGGCGGATGCATTCATTGGTGATTTGCGCCGTTATAAGGATATTTCAGGGGAAATTTGATGGCTAAAATTCGTGTTTATGAATTGGCGACCAAAATGGGCCTGGACAACAAGGAAGTTGTCGAGAAGCTGCAACAGGCCGGCATCGAGGTCAAGAACCATATGAGCGCAGTTGAAGAAGATGTTGCGCAGAAGTTCGAGACTGAACAGGCTGGCAGAGTAGCCGATGCTCCTGAGGCTGAGGAGAACGTCGAAGTCAAGGTCAAGGAAGAACGTATCAGCTCCGGTTTGATACGCCGACGCCGCAAGACTGTCGTCAAGGAAGAGCCGGTTGTCGAGGAACCAGCCGCTGCTGAACCCCCTGTCGAGGAACCAGCCGCTGCTGAACCCCCTGTCGAGGAACCAGCCGTTGCCGAAGAAGTAGCTGTCGAGGCCGCTGAAGAAGTACAGGCAGCGCCCAAAGCTGAAGCAACTGAAGGAGCCGAGGCTCAGCAGGAAATAGCTGATCAGGCCGCCCCAAAGAAAAAAACGAAGAAAGAACCTGTACGTGCCAAAATCCTTGGCCGGGTTGAATTGCCGACCCCGGCAGAGAGGCCGCGACGTCAGGGTGGCGCTGCCGAAAGAGGCAAAAAGCCCGAGACTGGTGAACGTAAACGGCAGGATCGCCCGGCCGCTCGTCCTGCTGCGCGCCCTGCTGAGCGCCCTGCTGAGCGTCCAGCGGGACGTCCCGCAGCCCCTGGAATCCCGGTCGTTCAACCGGACATGCCTTCGGAGAAAGAAGGGCGTTCAGCGAAAAAGAAAAAGAAGGGCCGCGATACCGGTCGAACAGATACTGACGGGCCGCGGCGCAAGAGTCGCAGGGAGGTTTATGAGCCTGACCGTAACGAGCGTTACCGCAAGGGCAGAAAATCGAACCGGCCGGCCAAGAAGACAGAAATTACCCAGTCCAAGGCGATCAAGAGAAAGATCAGGATCACTGATGTGATTACGATTGGCGAGCTGGCCAAGCGTATGGGTGTCAAAGCCAACGATCTGATCAAGGAACTGATGGGGCAGGGCCAGATGGTAACGATTAACCATCCCCTCGATTTCGAGTCAGCGGCGATTCTGGCTTCCGAGTTTGGCTATGAAGTAGAAAATGTGGCCTTTGACGAGGAAACCATCCTGTCCTATTCCGATATCGCTGAACAAGGTGATGATGATGGCAAACAGGTCGCCCGTCCCCCGGTCATTACGATCATGGGCCATGTCGATCATGGCAAGACCAGTCTGCTTGACGCAATTCGTCAAGCCAAGGTGACCGAGGGAGAAGCCGGCGGCATCACCCAGCACATCGGCGCTTACGATGTTGAGCTGGATGGCCGCAAGATGACTTTCCTCGACACCCCCGGTCACGAAGCTTTTACCGCAATGCGTTCTCGCGGCGCCCAGATTACCGATATCGTTGTGCTGGTAGTCGCCGCCGATGATGGCGTCATGCCGCAGACCAAAGAAGCGATCAACCACTCCAAGGCTGCCGGTGTACCGATTATCGTCGCGGTCAACAAAATCGACAAACCTGACGCCAATCCTGACCGGGTCATGCAGGAACTCTCGGAGCTGGAACTGCTCCCGGAAAGCTGGGGTGGCGACACGATCTACGTCAACGTCTCTGCCAAGGAAAAGACCAACATCGACCAGTTGCTGGAGATGATCCTGCTGCAGTCAGAAGTCCTCGAACTCAAGGCCAATCCCGATAAACGAGCCCAGGGCACGGTTGTTGAGGCGCGCCTTGACAAGGGCCGCGGTCCTGTTACCACAGTGCTGGTGCAGCAGGGGACTTTGAAAGTTGGTGACCCGATCGTTGCTGGGCTGCATTTCGGTCGCGTCAGGTCAATGGCTGATGATCGTGGCAAGCCCGTCGACAAGGCCGGGCCGTCCTTCCCGGTCGAGGTCACCGGTTTGTCGGGTGTTCCCGAAGCCGGCGAATCGTTCCATGCCGTTGAAGATGAAAGGATTGCCAAGGAAATCGCACAGCATCGTCATCACAAGATCCGTGAAGCCGAACTGGCAAAGCACAGCAAGATCTCGCTGGAGCAGCTTTACGCCCGTATTCAGGAGGGTGATGTCAAAGAGCTTAAGGTCGTCGTCAAAGCCGACGTTCAGGGGTCTGTCGAGGCCGTGGCTGATACTTTGACCAAGCTGTCCACCGAAGCCTGTCGACTGATCGTCATCCACTCAGGTGTCGGCGGCATTACCGAGACCGATATCAGTCTGGCTGCTGCATCCGACGCGATCGTTCTCGGCTTTAATGTGCGTCCTGCACCGAAAGCCACCAACCTTGCCGAACTCGAAGGTGTTGACATCCGTCTTTACAATGTCATCTACGATGCCATCAATGACATCAAGGATGCTATGGAAGGTCTGCTCGCGCCGACTCTCAGGGAAATTGACCTTGGTCGCGCCGAAGTACGTGAAGCCTTCAATGTCACCAAGGTCGGCACCATCGCCGGTTGCTACGTGGTTTCCGGTAAAATCCAGCGCAATGCGCACGCTCGTCTGTTGCGCGACGATGTCGTGGTTTGGACCGGCAAGCTGTCGTCTTTGCGCCGTTTCAAGGATGACGTCAAGGAAGTCGGCACGAACTACGAGTGTGGCATCGGGCTCGAGAATTACAACGATATAAAGCCTGGTGATATCATCGAGGTATACGAGATAAAGGAAGAGAAAACATCCCTTTAATCTGCTGATGTTCTCGCAATGGTAATTGGCGTCCTGCAAATTGATCTACGCCTGCATGCACCACAGAGTCTCAAGCAGAAGCGTGGTATGATACGGAAAATTCTTACCCGTTGCCGAAATCGTTTCCCGGCCAGTTGTGCCGAGATCGGCCATCAGGACCTTTGGCAGAGGAGTTTGTTGGGCTTCGCTGTGATTAATACTTCGGAGCAGGTTGTCGCACCGATCCTGGCGCGCATCGAAGATGACATACTCGATAACAGCGAAGTCGATCTGATTAATACCGATACGGAGTTCATTCATTACTGAAAACAGGGATCGTTGACGATGGCTTCACAACGCGCACAAAGAGTGGCTGAAACCATCCACAAAGAGATATCCAACCTGCTGATCAAGGGGCTCAAGGACCCGCGCATCGGGTTTGTCACGATCACTTCGGTCGATGTCACATCAGACCTGCGCCAGGCCAAGGTTTACTATACGCTGATGGGTAGCCAGGACGAGCGTGACCAGACCCAATCAGGACTAAACAGCAGCTCATCCTTCGTCAGGCAACAACTCGGAAAAGTTCTGCGCCTGCGGCATGTCCCTGAAGTTCACTTCATTTATGATGCGTCCTTTGATTACGGCCAGCGTATCGAAAAACTCCTCAGCGAAGTCAAAGCCGATCTGCAAGAAGATGATTGAAACGATTCTGCAACTCATCCGACAGAGCCAGACCTTTCTGGTCGCCTCCCACGAAAATCCAGACGGTGATGCGATCGGTTCGACTTTGGCCCTGACCAACATGTTGCGGGAGATGGGTAAGGACGTGGTTGCATACAATCACGACCGCGCGCCGCTGGAGTATGCTTTTCTTCCCGGATACGCCTCGGTCGTCAATCAGCCGGTCAATGCACAAGTCTTTGATGTCGCTTTTGTCCTAGACGCCGGTGAACTGAAACGGGCCGGGAGTTGGATTAAAGAACGCTGCCGCAAACTCGTCAATATCGATCATCACCCCTGTTCAGAAGATTTTGGTGATATCTACTATGTTGATACCGAAGCCTGTGCCACGGGTGTTATGATTCATCGCATTCTGCAGGCAGCAAGGCACACGCTTTCGTTGGACGTTGCCACCTGCATCTATACGGCAATTCTTGCCGATACCGGCTCGTTCCGTTACTCCAATGCCAACCCGGAAGCTTTCCGGGTCGCTGGTGAAATGATCGAAATAGGCGTTGACCCCTGGTCGATTGCTTCAGGCCTTTATGAAAGCCAGGAGAAGGAGCGACTGTGTCTGCTCGCCATGGCCTTGCCAAGCCTGCAGGTCTCTGCCTGTGGCCGGTATGCTTCGCTTGCGGTTACCCTGGACATGTATAACAAATCAGGTGCCCGTGAAGAACACACAGACCGGTTTATTAACTATCCCCGGTCGATACGTGGGGTAGAGGTTGCGATTTTCTTCCGACAGCTGGATCAAAAAAACTTCAAGGTCGGATTTCGCTCCAAGGGCAATATCGACGTCGGCGCGCTGGCGAGGACCATGCATGGCGGTGGCCATCACAACGCTGCCGGTGCAACAGCCGCCGGGGATCTCGAGGCAGTTCGGAGATGGGTCTACGACAAGGTCTCACAGCTGCTTGCCGATCTTAAATGAACGGTCTCCTGATTATTGATAAACCGGCCGGTATGACCTCTTTCGACGTTGTTCGCCAGGTTCGCCGCATGACGAAAACGCGCCGGGTCGGTCATGCCGGCACGCTTGATCCTATGGCGACTGGAGTTTTGCCGGTTGCCGTCGGTACCGCGACACGACTGATTGAGTACCTGATGGCCGGCGACAAGGCCTACCGCGCTACTCTTAAGCTGGGAAGCGCCACCGATACGCAGGATTCGGATGGTCAGGTCATTGAAGAAAAATCCTGGCAAGATGTCGACCTGGCGTCTTTCAGCGCTGCGGTTGAAAACTTCATCGGCGATTTTGAACAACTCCCGCCGATGTATTCTGCCTTGAAAAAAGATGGTCAACCCCTTTACAAACTGGCCCGTCAGGGAATAGAGGTCGAACGTGAGCCACGCATGGTCCATGTGGAAAGCCTGACCATCAATGAATTCTCCCCACCATATATGACCTTCACTGTAGCTTGCAGCAAAGGGACCTACGTCAGGACCATTTGCCACGATATAGGACAAATTCTTGGTTGCGGTGCCCACATGACTGACCTGAGACGCCTGTCATGCGGTCGCTTTGATCTTGCAGCCAGTCACCCTTTACAGGTCTATAAGGAGTTGTCCGAGCAGGGCAGGGCGCTGCCGTTTCTGTCTTTGGCAGACATCCTTGCAGACTGGAAAGCGCTGACGGTTGACGGTGTGATTCTAGAGCGGTTACAAAACGGCGTCGCACCGCACATGGCAGACCTGGAAGGTGACGAGCCGGTTGCCGGGGACAAGGTCCGGCTCATCGCTGAAGATAAACTGGTCGCCATTGCTCGCTACACCCCCGAAGATGAGAGTAAAAGGTCCGGAGATTTTGAGCTTTTAAAGGTTTTTCCGCTTGTCGATGATCAATCATAAATGCTTTACTCTGCCGGGCGTTTATGGTAAATAATGCTTCTTTAGCTCAGCTGGTTGCTGACGATAACAATAACTCATAGAAAAAGATTAAGGAGGTGGCGCCGTGCTGGCCACAGAACGCAAACAGGAAATCATTGAAAAATTCAAAACCCATGACGGTGATACGGGTTCCCCCGAAGTCCAGATCGCTCTTCTTTCGGAGCGCATCACGTACCTGACGGACCATTTCCGTACCCACAAAAAGGACCACCATTCCCGACGTGGTCTTCTGAAAATTGTCGGCCAGCGCCGTCGCCTGCTCGATTATCTGAAAAGCAAGGATGTCGAGCGTTATCGCACGGTGATCAAGGAACTGGGTATTCGCCGTTAAAATCAGGCAGCAAGCTCGCCATTGTCCAGAGCCTGCTGCCTTTTATTTGTAAATGTCGTGGCCGGGAGGTTGTCCGGAGAGAGGTTCTGATCGTCTTTGCATCAGGAGCTGTCTCAGGCCATCCTCCTCTGCCATTTTAGGAAGCAGTAAATTACAGGTGACCGGACGTCCGGTCAGAAAGAGGAAAAGATGGCTTATCAGAAAGTCGAAATCGAATTCAACGGCCAGCCGTTGATCATGGAAACGGGCAAGATGGCCCGTCAGGCTGACGGCGCTGTCGTCATTACTTACGGCGAAACCAAGGTGCTCTGTACCGTTGTTTCTGCCAGGAAAATGCGTGAAGGGCAGGATTTCTTCCCTCTCACCGTTAACTACCAGGAAAAATTCTACGCCGGCGGCAAAATCCCTGGTTCTTTCTTCCGCCGCGAGCGCGGCACCACTGAGCGGGAAACGTTGATCTGCCGGTTGATCGACCGGCCGATGCGGCCGCTCTTCCCCAAAGGCTACATGTTCGAAACCCAGATCATGCCGACCGTTATTTCTGCGGACATGGTTAACGATCCCGATACACTCGCTATGGTTGCTGCTTCGGCCTCCGTTGCCATCTCTGACATCCCTTTCGAAGGTCCAATCGCTGCAGTTCGTGTTGGCCGGGTCGATGGCAAGCTAATTGCCAACCCGACCATTGAACAAATGGCTCAGAGTGATGTCGAGATCGTTGTCTCCGGTTCAAAAGATGCCGTGATGATGGTTGAGGGCGAATCGGACTTCCTTTCCGAAGCGGAGATGCTCGATGCGATTTTCTTTGGCCACCAGTCACTGCAGCCTCTTATCGATGCGCAATCCGAGTTGGCTAGACTGGTTGGACTCGAGAAGCGTGAGTTCATCGTTGCCGAGACCGATCCAGAACTGGAAGCCAAAGTCGCTAAACTGGCAGAGGCAGGAGTTGCCGAAGCTGTCAAGATTCGGACAAAGCAGGAACGTTATGCTGCTCTGGCAGAAAACCGCACCGCGGTCAAGGAG
>JAFDBW010000016.1 GCA_019313105.1 Deltaproteobacteria bacterium
CTGCAGAGGTCTGGCTCGATTATCAAGACGCGCAGGCCGTCGCCGAAGCGATTCGCAGCATGGTCGTGCGCGGGGCGCCCGCCATCGGGGTAACCGCCGCCTACGGTGCGTATTTCGGCGCCCGCGACATCGCCACGGACAATTACGCCGATTTTGTCAAGCAGTTCGACCGGGTCTGCGCGATGCTGGCAGCCACCCGCCCCACGGCGCTCAACCTCTGCTGGGCCCTGGAGCGCATGCAGAGCCTGATCCGCGCCAATCCCGACCAGCCGGTCGAGAACCTGAAGATCGGGCTTGAATATGAAGCCATGGCCATCAACGATGAGGATATCCGCATCAATATGAGCATGGGCCGGCACGGTGCCGAGCTTTTGCCTGATGAGGTGCGCATCCTCACCCATTGCAATGCCGGTGCGCTGGCCACTGCCGGCTACGGCACCGCCCTCGGTGTCATCCGCGCCGCGGTAGCCGCCGGCAAGCAGGTCACGGTTCTGGCTGACGAGACCAGGCCGTTCCTGCAAGGCTCCAGGCTGACCGCATGGGAGCTTCAAAAGGACCAGATTCCGACGATCCTGATCTGTGACAATATGGCCGGCTACCTGATGGCGAAGGGAGCCATCGATGCCGTGATTGTCGGCGCCGACCGCGTTGCTGCTAACGGTGATGTCGCCAACAAGATCGGCACCTATACGGTCGCGGTCCTCGCCAAAGAGCATGATATTCCTTTTTACGTCGCCGCACCGACCTCGACCGTCGACCTGCAGATCCCCGACGGTTCGCACATCCCGATCGAGGAGCGGGACACCCGTGAAGTCACGCACATCGGCAAGCAGCAACTGGCACCGGATAACATTGCCGTATTCAACCCGGCCTTCGATGTCACCCCGGCCCGACTCGTGAGCGCCATCATTACCGAATTTGGCGTCGCCCGGGACAATTACACCGAACAGCTGGCGGCACTCGTCGCTAAGAACCGGTAATCGTAACGATGTCTTTTGCCGAGCACCAAATCTGGCTCGAGCTGCTCGCGACGGGGAATGAAACAGGCCTCGCCAAGGTCGCTGCTGAGGCTGGTTTCGGCGAACCGGGAAGGACTGCGGCCAACCTCTGCCTGCTTCATGAAACCCTCGCTGACCCCCGATTGATCATCGCCCTGACCAGGCTTGCCCTGACAACGGCTGACCCTGACCTGGCGCTCAATAACCTCGAGCGCCTGAGCACCAGGGTTGATAAATCCGACCTGACGATCGTCCTTATTGATGAGACAAGCACCCGTCAACTACTGACAGTTCTTGGCGCTTCGCCATTCCTGACAGGCATCCTCTGCCGCCGGGCCAGTTTCTTCGCCGGGCTGTTTCGCAAAGGGCAAATCAACCAGTCGAAAACGGAACCGCAAATGTACGCTGAGCTGCGCCAGATGATTGGCGACGACGCTGACACTGCCAAGATGAAAGAGGGCCTGCGCACCTACAAGGCCGAAGAGATGCTGCGCATCGGCAGTCGCGATCTGTGCGGCATGGCGGAACTCGAGGAAGTCACGGCTGAACTTACGGCGCTGGCGGCGGCCACCCTGCAGAGAGCGTTCGAAGTCTGCAGTCGCCAACTGCAGAAAGAATACGGTGCGCCACTGCTGGACTCTACTGCAGAAGAACCGAACAGAGAGGCCGATTTCACCATCCTTGGCATGGGCAAGTTCGGCGGCTGCGAACTGAACTTTTCCAGCGACATCGATCTGATCTACTTCTACAGTTCCGATCGTGGGCAGACCCAAGGAATTGAGGACCCGGCACGCGGCAGGCGCAACCAGATCTCGCTGCACCAGTATTTTATCAAATTGTCGGAGATGATCTCCCGCGCGATCGGCCAGGCCACAGAAGATGGGTTTGTGTTCCGGGTCGACCTGCGCCTGCGCCCCGAGGGCAACAGCGGCGAAATGGCTAATTCCCTGGCTGCCGCTGAAATCTATTACGAAAGTTGGGGCCAGAGCTGGGAGCGCTCGGCAATGCTCAAGGCCCGCCCGGTCGCCGGCTCGAAAGCTCTTGGCGAACAGCTACTCGAACGCCTGAATCCGTTTATTTACCGGCGACACCTCGATTACGCCATGATTGACGATATCAAGGTGATGAAACAAAAAATCGACCGCAGCCTGAGCCGCGAAAAAGAGGGCGAGCAAAACCTCAAGTTGGGCCGCGGCGGCATCCGTGAAATCGAGTTCTTCATCCAGGCCCTGCAGCTGATCAACGCCGGCAAGAACCCGCGACTGCGCGAGCGCAACTCTCTCAAGGCTTTGCAGGTCCTCTGTAAAGAAGGTTTGATCACCACCGAGGAGCGGGACACCCTGAGCGCAGCCTACCGGTTCCTGCGCACAGCGGAACATCGCATTCAGGTTGTCCACGAGCAGCAGACCCACAACCTTCCGTCCCGCCCGCGTGAGCTCACCTCCCTGGCCAGGCGCTGCGGCTTCACCGAAAGCGGCCGTTTCATGACTGTCCTGCAGGATCACCGCAACAATGTGGCAGCCGTGTTCCGCGACCTCTTCTACACCAGCGATGAGGAGTTACCATCCCAGGTTCAGCCGGAAGTTGCGTTCCTCTTCGATCCCAACGCCGACCCGGACCTGTGCATGGACATTCTCGAGGAGAAAGGCTTCCGACCACCGGAAGGGGCCTACGAAAGCCTGCGGGTCCTGCGCCAAGGAGGCACCCGGGGCTATCTCACGGAACGGGCACACCGACAACTCGACAGGATCGCGCCGCTACTCTTCCAGGAAGTGATGCACAGCCCCGACCCGCCGATGGCCCTGGCGAACATGGAGAAGTTCCTCGAGGCATGCCGGCGGGCTCGTGGCACCTACTATGCGCTACTGGCTGAGAACCCGGAAATCATCAGGGTTCTGGTTTCGCTTTTCGCCACCAGCCAGTTTCTCTCCCGCAACTTCATTCAGCATCCGGAAGTTCTCGACTCGCTGGTCTCCAGAAGTTATGCCCAGAATGTCAAGACGCCGGAAGATCTCACTGAGGAAGTGACCGCTCAACTTGACAATGCGCCCCATTACGAAGACAAGCTCAACACCATGCGGCGCTTTCGCAATGAGGAATTCCTGCGCATCGCCCTGAATGACATCCACGGCCATACGCCGCAGGGGCAGACCACCCTGCAGCTGTCTTTGGTGGCCGACACCTGCCTGCAGCAGGCCTTGGCCATCTCCAGAGAGGAGCTGTTGGAACGTTATGGTTTGCCCTGCTGCGAAGATGCAAGCGGAACCAACCACGAAGCAGCCTTCGCGATCGTCGGCATGGGCAAGCTCGGTGGCATGGAATTGAATTATCACTCCGACCTCGACATTATCTTTATCTACGAGGGGGAAGGCCAAACCCGGCCGGTCGAAGGGACCGCCCCCGACCGTTTCAAGCCCCAGACCAACCAGCAGTACTTTGTCCGCCTCGCCCAAAGGATTATTTCGGTCCTGACCCTGATGACTCAGGAAGGCTATGTTTATGAAATCGACACCCGGCTGCGACCGTCCGGTAACCAGGGCCCCATGGTCTCTTCCCTGCCGGCTTATCGTCAATACCATGAAAGCTCTGCGGCCCCCTGGGAACGTCAGGCGCTGATCAAGGCCAGAGTGGTTGCCGGGTCGACGGAGCTGGCCGCCAGTTTTGAAGCCTTTACTGCGGAGATCGTCTACGAACGCCCCTTGCCGGATGATCTCGCCGAAGAGATCTACCGTCTGCGTCAACGCATGGAAAAAGAGCTTGGCAGGGAAGATGCCCAGCATCGCAACATTAAAACCGGCCGTGGCGGCATGGTGGATGTAGAATTTATCGCCCAGTACCTTCAGCTCCTGCATGGCCGTGACAGGCCGTCGCTGCGTTGCCGAAATACCCTGGATACACTGCAGAAGCTGCTAAGCGAAAAGCTGATTTCGAAAAATGATTATGAGAATCTGGCATCAGGCTACAAGTTTCTGCGCCGGCTGGAAAACAAGCTGCGACTGGTCCATGACCAGTCTGTCAACGAATTGACCTCCGACCCGGCATCCCTTGCCAAGCTGGCCCGACATCTCGGTTACGAGGACGCGGTGGGACAACCGGAAAGATTATTTCTGGATGAGTACGCGAGCACGACCCAAACCATCCGGGAGGCTTTCAATCACATTCTGCAACACAAAGAGACCACTCGAGATGAGTTCTGAAGGGGACAAAAAGCTTATTCTGATCGTCGATGAAGACGCCAACATCAGGCGTTTTCTATCAGAGGTATGGCGCCTGCATGGCTATCAAGTACACAGCTTTTAAGAAGCAGAAACAGCCCTCCGGGAACTGGACAATCTCAAGGTTGACCTGGTTTTATTCGACTTTCTCCCGCCCGGGACCAGTGGCCTGCAGCTCTTCGGAAAACTAAGGGCCCTGTCGAAGACCAGTGATTTGCCGATCGTTGTGATGACAGCTTTCTACAAGCAGGCCGACCATATCCCTGATGCCCGAGAACACTACGGCGCAACCGATTATCTCCTCAAGCCTTTCCCGCTGAAAGCCCTCCATGAGAAGATTGAGGCACTGATCGGCGCTCCGGCAGCAGCCGTAAGTTCCGAGAGACTGAGCATCGAGGGGGATCTCGCTGAATCAGGCTTCCCACGCATCCTGCACAACCTATAAGCCTGCGTGCGACCGGTCTCCTTCATCTCGAGCACAAGAATGTAAAAAAAGTTGTCTATATCCGCAATGGTTACCCGATTTTCGTTCGGTCAAACCTTGTTCGCGACTTTCTCGGCCAGCGACTCCTGCGTGCGGGGCTGCTGACTGAAGATCAATTAAGAGAATCCCTCCAGAGAGTCAACCCGCAAGGCCAGCGTCACGGCATGGCTTTGATCGAGATGAGACTTCTCTCGCCTCACCAACTGCACGATATTCTGCGCGAGCAGGTCCTTGAGAAGATCCTCGGCATCTTTGCCTGGCCAGAAGGCCGTTATCGCTTCCTCCAGGTGCGTGAATTCAAGCAGAACGTGACCAGTATAAATCTGTCTCCGGAAAATCTTGGTTCTGCAGGGGCTGCGCAAACATGCCAGTCGTACGCAGCTTGCTGAGATTCTCGAGCCGCTCCTTGATCATTATTTGCAAGAGGCAGAGAGCCCTCTTTACCGTTTTCAGGAAATAGACCTCACCGGCAATGGTCAACCCTTTCTGGACAACTGCAAGGGGGAGCGTCACGCTAAATGAAATTCTTCAGCGCCAGATCCTGACGCGCAACGAGGTCGAACCAATGTTGGCCGCACTTTTGAGTACCGGCATACTGGTCAGCGTCCAGGAAAAACCGGCAGCGGCTGAAGAGGTCGGCGCTGAAGAAACGGAAGAGCTTCGGGCACGGCGTGCAGCATTCATGAAAGATTACACCTGGATGATGGGACAGGACTACTTCACCCTGCTCGGCGTCAACGAAACCGAATCCAGGGAGCAGGTACGAAAAGCCTGCCACGGCCTGGTCAAGAAATATCATCCCGATCGTTTCTTTGAACAGGATGTCCTGGCTGACCTGAGAGACAAGGTTAACGCACGTTTCCAACGCACAAGCGATGCCCACGAGACTCTGGTCGACGAGCAGGCGAGAGCCCATTACGTCAATGACCTTAAAGCGGAGTCGAGGAGCAGCTCGGCCACCCCGGAAAAGTTCCTGGAGGCAGAGGGCGCCTATCAAAAAGGGATGGCATGCCTGCAATCAAATAAATACCGCGATGCGGAAAAAGCCTTTGCCGAAGCGCTAGAGCTGAGGCCCAATGAAGCGGAGTATCTGATGTACCAGGCGTGGTCATCATACAAGGCCGAGCCCAAAAAGAAAGAGGTGATGAACACAGCCCTCAAGAACCTGATGCGTGCGACCGAGTTGAGGCCCAAACTCAGTATGGGGCACCTCTACCTCGGGTACATCTGCAAGGACCAAGGTCAGAAAAGCGAGGCGCAAAGTCACTTTGAAAGGGCGATACTGTACAACCCCAAATGTACGGAGGCCCTGCGCGAACTACGATTGATGGGTATGCGCAAGGGGCAAGAGGGGGAAGAGAAAAAAAGCCTGTTCGGTAAGATGTTCCGATAAGACCGATCCGTTTTGCCCGGCGGTCAAGTCACTTCGGCCCACGGGTCATCGACCAAATCAACCCAGCTCAGGCACGGATCGTTTAGCGGGATGCCCTCCCTTGCGCAGGCGGCTGCAACGCAAATCTTTTCAATGTGGCACCGTAGCATATCGATCACCCGGTCATCTGTGGGCTTGAACAGGACGCTGATCTGAGGCCTGGAAGAGTGCAGGACGTCTCCAGCCGGGAGACAGTAGAGGACCTCTGCCGGCAGCCGCAAGAATTTCCCCGCCAGGTTTGTTTCCAGTTGCAGCATCGTGCCACGTTGAACCTCGTTCTGGCAGACGATACGTCCGCCACGATCAGATATGGAAATCAACTGAGATTCTTGCCAGACGCTGTTCAGACAGATATCAGCCCGCACTTCGATGGCGACGCGGATATGGCGACGCGAGGTCGGGAAATATTCTGTTTCCAGGATCTTGTAAAGCTGGGTAAGGGAAAGCGGCGTTGTCAGGAAACGGTCTTCAGATAGCGGCTGCGGCGTCAACCAGACGACCTCACCATGGATGTCGGCTAAATCAATGCCTTGCTCGGCAAAAACGACTTTCGCCTCAGCCAGGTCTTCAACAGCAATAAACTTCCATTCGGCCAGGACACTGCTTAACAGCCGGTTGAATTGTTGATCGCGCGTCACCACTGCAACCTGCTTGATTTCGGATTGCTTCTCCCCCAACAACATTCAGTCTGATCTCTCTTCTCAAGTCGCCCTGTGTAAGTCCATGACAATCGCTGTACAGTCGTCAAAAGGCGCCTGTCCTGCAAGGAATGTATCGATCTCGGCAAAAAGCCTGTCCAAGAATACCATATGGCCACCATTCAGTCTGCGGAAAGCGTCATCCAAACGCTCGGCGCCAAACATTTCTCCTTGTTGGTTTGGGCTGTCAACCAGACCGTCCGTATAGAGCAGGAACCGGTCAGCCGCGGTAAATTGGAAGGTACCGACCTGAAAATGCTCCCGGTCAAAATAGCCAACCGGGTGACTGGTCGCCGGCAATCGCAGAATTTCATCGCCGCGACGCACAAGCCCGGCAGGATGTCCAGCATTGACATAATGCATCGTCAACGTGCACGGATCAACAACCCCTAAAAACAGCGTGGCAGAAAAATAATGATCAAGAAGATCTGACCGTTTCGCGAAAGACCGCAAGAACGTATTGAGATCGGTAACCACAGCATCGGGACTGCAGCTTTGCCGGGCAGCACGATGAATAAACCCGTACATCAGTGACATGACCACCGAGGCATGCAGCCCGTGACCGGTTACATCCCCGAGCAGGAGGACCTGGCAACTATCTTCTAGCTTGATAAAATCGTAAAAATCACCGCCAAGGACATCGGCCATGCGATTCCTGGCGGACATGCGGCACCAGCTGGACAAGGGAGAGCTCTTCGGCAGGAGAAGCTTTTGCACTTCTCCGGCGAGTTTGACTTCATAGGGGTCAACCGGCCTCGGCAGCCGGGACCTCTTTTGCCCTGATTCGTCCATCAGGTCTTTCTTTCGTTCATTTGCACCAGCCTCAACATTTCCTGGTCGAGCAGGTGACGTGGGCGGACGTTGCCTAGCGCACTAATCATGCTGCGTTTCAGATAGCGATTTTCCTTGTGCAGATCCGCCAGCAGGCGCTTCATCCTCTGTCGCTTCTGGTCTGTCTGGCCCATCACCGGACAACCGCAATCGATAATCGGAAAATCGTTCTGGCGGGCAAACTTGACGATGTCTGCCTCTTCAACGTAGACCAGGGGGCGAATCACCGTGTGACGCTGGTTGTCCGCCAAGAGTCTGGGACTCATGGCAGCCAGAGTGCCAATGTAAAACTGGTTCAACAGCAGGGTCTCGATAAAATCGTCGAGATGATGGCCAAGGGCAATCTTGTTGCAGCCGAGGCGATCGGCGAC
>JAFDBW010000017.1 GCA_019313105.1 Deltaproteobacteria bacterium
TCGCTGCGGCACTGAACCGCGAGCGGATTGCGGTGCTTCGTTTCGACTTTACCGGCCTGGGGCAAAGCGAAGGCGATTTTGCCGACACCAATTTCACCACCAACGTCGCTGACCTCGTTGCAGCAGCAGGAGTCATGGCCAGCCAATACCAGGCCCCGCAAATTATTATCGGTCACTCACTGGGTGGTGCAGCGGTCCTGCAGGCAGCTCAGGCCATTCCTTCATTAAAAGCAGTCGTGACGATAGGGGCGCCACATGACCCCGGTCATGTGACCCGTCATTTCGATATGACGCGTGAACAGATCGAGCAAAAGGGATCAGCCGAGGTCGATCTCGCCGGGCGCAAATTCACGATCAAGAAGCAATTCCTTGATGATCTGGAAATGCAGCAGCTCGACTCACACATCAAGGCCCTCAAAGCAGCTCTGCTGGTCATGCATTCGCCCCGGGACACGACCGTGGCGATCGACAATGCAGCAAAAATCTACCAGGCAGCCAAGCACCCGAAAAGTTTTATTTCTCTCGATGATGCCGACCACCTGCTCCTGGAAGAGCAGGACTCGCTCTACGTCGGCATGATGATCGCCGCCTGGGGACGCCGCTATATTGATATCCTCGAAAACCGGGAAACCGCCGATGTTGTCCTCGACAACCGCGTCACGACCAGCACCGAGCATGCAGGCTTCTTCACCGAACTTTTTGCCAAGGGTCACGCCATGATCGCCGACGAGCCGTTGCAATACGGTGGCACGGATCGTGGGCCGACACCTTACGATTATCTGCTTGCCGCACTCGGCGCCTGCACCAGCATGACGCTGCAGATGTATGCCCGGCACAAAAAGCTGCCCCTCGACAAAGCTGTTGTCCGACTAACACATAAGAAGATTCATGCCGAAGACTGCGGGCATTGCGAGGCAACCGACGGCAAGATCGACCGCATGGAACGGGAAATCGAATTGATCGGCGAGCTTGATGAAGCGCAACGACAGCGGCTTCTGGAGATTGCCGAACGCTGTCCGGTGCACAAAACGCTGCACAGTGAAGTGGATATTGTTTCTATACTGAAAGAACAGGCTGGCCCATAACCGGACAAGGAGAAATAAGATGCCTTACGTCAACATCAGGATCACACGAGAGCAGGAACACGTCACCTCAGAGCAGAAAGCAGCCCTTATCAAAGGTGTTACGGACCTTTTGGTGGATGTCATCAACCGCGGCCCGGCAACAACCGTGGTCGTGATTGATGAAGTCGACACCGACAACTATGGCGTCGGCGGCGAAACCATCACGGTGAGACGAAAGAAAAACAAATAAAGACAGTTCGCAGACCAAGGAGAAGCGGAATGAACGTTCTTAAAGGAAAAGTCGCTTTGGTAACCGGTGGGTCAAGGGGAATCGGTGCCGCTTCGGCCCGTCACCTGGCCTCTGCCGGGGCCAATATTGCCATAACTTACAGCGCTTCGGCTGATGCCGCTGCGGAACTGGTTAAGGAATTCGAAACCCTCGGGATCAAAGCACGGGCATACCTGGCTGACGCCTCAGACCCCCAGTCTCTGCCGCAAGTCGTCGAACTGATCACTGCAGACCTCGGCAGCATCGACATTCTGGTCAATAACGCCGGGACTTTTTCCGTCGGGGTGATCGGTACGGTCGATGAGGCCGAATACAGGCGCATTATGACGATCAACGTCGATGCCGTCTTTACCATGACCCAGGCGGTCCTGAAAGTCATGCCTGACGGAGGCCGAATCATCAACATCGGCAGCGTCCTCGGTGAGCGGGCCAGTACTGCGGGCATCAGCACCTACAACGCATCGAAATTCGCCTTGGCAGGGCTGACCCGCAGCTGGGCCAAGGACCTCGGTACCAGGAACATCCTGGTCAACGATGTGCAGCCCGGACCGATCGACACCGTCATGAACCCGGCGGACGGTCCCAATGCCGATCAAATGTGCAGGAATACCGCGCTGGGCAGGTATGGTCAGCCGGATGAGGTCGCTGCCCTGGTTGCATTCCTGGCCGGCCCTGGCGCGAGCTACATCACCGGAGCGACCATCAACGTCGATGGCGGTTGGAATGCCTAGACTGGACTCATTCTATTATCCAAGGAGTTGGCAATGAGCGACCTGTTGGACCATTCGGGCGACTGCGCCTGCACCAAGGCCCCACACTCTTCGATCCGATACATTCTGCAGCCGGTAGAGAAAGACCTCGGCGGCTTCTCGGTGAGGCGCCTTTTACCACACACGGACGTCAGGGCGGTTGGCCCCTTCGTGTTTTTTGACCATCTCGGACCAGCCTGGTTTGGGCCCGGCAAGGGGATTGATGTCCGTCCCCATCCGCACATCGGCCTGGCGACCATTACCTATCTCTTCGAGGGTGAAATTCTGCATCGGGACAGCCTCGGCTCCGTCCAGCCAATCCGGCCCAAAGCCATCAACTGGATGACCGCGGGCCGCGGCATTGCGCACTCCGAACGCACCCCGCCGGAAGTGCGTTCGGCGGGCCACACGCTGCATGCCCTGCAACTCTGGGTCGCCCTTCCGGCAGAAGA
>JAFDBW010000018.1 GCA_019313105.1 Deltaproteobacteria bacterium
CCGATCTGAACAAAAGCAGTAGAGAGCTACGGCGACGAATTGGCCCAGGTCAAGGACGTCATGTCTCGTGAAGAGCTCTTTCGCCAACTGCTCGACAGTCCGACTCTTGACCTTGTCAAGAAGCAAACCATGCTGACAGACCTCTGCAAGGCCATGGAGCTTTCCGAAGGGATGACCAAGTTCCTTGGCCTGCTCCTGAACAAGGGTCGGATCTGCTACCTTGGCCAAATTGAAGAAAATTATCGTCGTCTCGCAGATGAACTGTCCGGCATTCTGAGTGCCAAGATCATGTCAGCCGTTGATCTGGATGATGTTCAGCAGCAGGCGATTGCCGCCAGTCTTGAAAAACAGACCGGAAAACAGGTTGCCGTTAGCGTTGAAGTCGATGCCGATTTGATCGGTGGGCTTCAGGCTGAGATTGCCGGCCGCCTTTTTGATGGCTGTGTCAAAACACAACTTAAACGAATCGAAGAATCCTTAACGAAGGGGTGACGAGGTCGTAACAATGCAAATCAGAGCAGAAGAAATCAGCGCGATTATCAAGAAGCAGATCGAAAGCTTCGGTCGTGAAGTCGAAGTCAGTGAAACTGGAACAATCATCTCGATTGGTGACGGTATCGCCCGTATCCATGGACTGGACAAAGCAATGGCCGGTGAGTTGCTGGAGTTCCCGGGCAACACCATGGGCATGGTCCTCAACCTCGAGGAGGACAACGTTGGTGCCGCGATTCTCGGTGATTACGAGCACATCAAGGAAGGCGACACGGTCAAGCGTACCGAGCGTATCGTCCAGGTTCCGGTCGGCGAAGCGCTGATCGGCCGCGTGGTCAACGGCATCGGTATTCCGATCGACGGCCAGGGTGAGATCAAGACCGATACTTACAGTCAGGTCGAAATCAAGGCACCTGGTATTGTCTCGCGTAAATCGGTTCATGAGCCGATGCAGACCGGCCTCAAGGCAATTGACTCGATGGTTCCGATCGGTCGCGGTCAACGTGAGTTGATCATCGGTGACCGTCAGACCGGCAAGACAGCCGTTGCAATAGATGCCATCATCAACCAAAAGGGTCAGAACATGATCTGCATCTATGTCGCCATCGGCCAGAAACGCTCGACGGTGGCCCAGGTGGTTGACAGGCTCAAACAGACCGGTGCCATGGATTACACCATCGTCGTTTCCGCGTCTGCTTCCGAGCCGGCTCCGCTGCAGTTCATCTCGCCATACACGGGTGTCACCATGGGTGAGTTCTTCCGTGACAGCGGCAAGCACGCCCTGATTATCTATGATGATCTTTCCAAACAGGCCGTTGCCTATCGCCAGCTTTCACTGTTGCTGCGTCGTCCACCGGGCCGCGAAGCCTACCCCGGTGACGTCTTCTACCTGCATAGCCGTTTGCTCGAACGTGCTGCCAAGCTCAATGATGCAGAAGGCGCCGGTTCTCTGACCGCGCTGCCGATCATCGAAACCCAGGCCGGTGACGTTTCCGCCTATATCCCGACCAACGTTATCTCGATTACCGACGGTCAGATCTTCCTCGAAACCGACCTGTTCTACTCAGGTGTGCGTCCGGCGATCAACGTCGGCCTGTCGGTGTCCCGTGTTGGTGGCTCGGCCCAGGTCAAGGCAATGAAACAGGTTGCCGGTACCTTGCGCCTGGCACTTGCCCAGTATCGTGAGATGGCCGCGTTTGCCCAGTTCGGTTCCGACCTGGACGCCGCCACCCAGCGCCAGTTGAATCGTGGCGCCCGCCTGGTTGAGATTCTCAAGCAAGGCCAGTATGTGCCGCTGCCGATCGAGAAGCAGGTTGTCTCGATTTTTGCTGCCAACAATGGCTACGTTGATGAATATGAAACGTCGGAGATCCAGCGTTACGAGCAGGAAATGATTTCCTTCATGGAAAGCAACTACGCTGACGTGCTTGCCACGCTTGCCGAAAAGAAAGCCATCGATGACGAGCTGGAAGGCAAGATCAAGGCCGCTCTCGATGAATTCAAGGGCCAGTTTGTCGCTTCATAACGCAACGATCGGGTAATAAGAGATGGCAAGTCTTAAGGACATAAAAAAAAGAATAGGTACGGTCAAGAATACGCAGCAGATCACCAAGGCCATGAAGATGGTCTCGGCGGCCAAGTTGCGGCGTGCCCAGGATGCCGTGACCGCAGCCCGTCCTTATGCGGACAAGATGGCGGACGTTCTCTCCAGTCTCGCTCTGCGTGAAGATGCTGACAGCCATCCTTTGCTGGCTGAGCGCGGCAAGGGCAAGGCTCTGGTGGTTCTGATTACCGGCGACCGTGGTCTCTGCGGCGGCTTCAATACCAACATTTCGAAGGCGGCTGAACGGTTTATCCGCACAAAAACGGAAGGCTTCGAGAGCTACGAACTGCTGATCGTTGGTCGCAAAGGCAACGATTATCTCAAGCGTCGTGCCGGCATGGAAATTGTCAAGGTACATGAAAACCTGATTGGCAGCAGCCAGGTGACCTATCCGGTTGGTGCCCTGATCGGCCAGGAAGTTATCGAGCTCTACAACAGCGGAGACTACGACGGCGTGTTCCTGATCTATAATGCCTTTCAGAGCGCCATGACCCAGATCCAGACAGTAACCCAACTGTTGCCGATCGTCCCGAAGCAAGTTGCGGAGGGCGCCCAGGTGACCGACTACATCTACGAGCCGAACGCCAGCGAGGTCCTGGCGGAAATCCTGCCAAAGCATATCGAGGTGCAGATTTTCCGCTCACTGCTCGAATCTGCAGCATCGGAGCACGGTGCACGGATGACTGCGATGGACAGTGCCAGCAAGAACGCCTCGGAAATGATCGGCAAGCTGACCCTGCAGTACAATCGGGCGCGTCAGGCTGCTATCACCAAGGAACTGCTGGAGATCATCTCCGGTGCTGAATCAATCAAAGCTTAAGTTTCCAACGACTTATATATGAACACCCCACTCGGATCCGGGTGGCAGAATGGAGGAACGGTTCATCATGAATAAAGGACGCATTACACAGGTCATCGGCCCGGTTGTCGACGTCGAATTTGAAGCCGGCAAGCTTCCCGAGATCTATCACGCGCTTAAGGTGTCCAACCCGGCGATTGACGACCGGGAGTGGAACCTGGTCCTGGAAGTCGCCCAGCACTTGGGTGAAAATACCGTGCGGGCCATTGCCATGGACGCTACCGACGGTCTGGTGCGTGGTCAGGACGTACTCGACACCGGCAAGCAGATTGCCATGCCGGTTGGTCCCAAGACCCTCGGCAGGATCATGAACGTGGTTGGTGAGCCGGTTGACGAAGCAGGTCCGATCGGGGCTGACAAGGAATGGGGCATCCATCGCCCTGCCCCGGAATTCGTTGACCAGTCAACCAAGGTTGAAGCCTTTGAAACCGGCATTAAGGTTGTTGACTTGCTCGCGCCCTATGCCCGTGGCGGCAAGATCGGCCTTTTCGGCGGCGCCGGTGTTGGCAAGACCGTTCTGATCATGGAACTGATCAACAACATCGCCAAGCAGCACGGCGGCTACTCGGTCTTCGCCGGTGTTGGTGAGCGGACCCGTGAGGGTAATGACCTCTGGCACGAGATGAAGGATTCCGGCGTTCTCGACAAGGCTGCCCTGGTTTATGGGCAGATGAATGAGCCTCCGGGTGCTCGTGCCCGGGTTGCTCTCTCGGCGCTGACGGTTGCTGAATACTTCCGTGATGAGGAAGGCCAGGACGTGCTGCTCTTCGTTGATAATATTTTCCGCTTTACCCAGGCAGGTTCCGAGGTTTCGGCGCTGCTCGGCCGTATCCCCTCGGCCGTTGGTTATCAGCCTACCCTGGCCACCGAGATGGGTGAGCTGCAGGAACGTATCACGACGACCAGCAAAGGTTCGATCACTTCGGTCCAGGCGATCTACGTCCCGGCCGACGACTTGACCGACCCCGCACCGGCTACCGCGTTTGCCCACCTCGACGCAACCACGGTTCTGTCCCGACAGATCGCCGAGCTCGGCATCTACACCGCGGTTGACCCGCTCGACTCCACCAGTCGGATTCTTGATCCGCAGGTTGTTGGTGCAGAGCATTACAAGTGCGCACGTGACGTCCAGTTCGTGCTGCAGCGTTACAAGGATCTGCAGGACATTATCGCGATTCTCGGTATGGACGAGCTCTCCGAAGATGACAAGCTGGTCGTTTCCCGTGCCCGTAAGATCCAGCGCTTCCTCTCCCAGCCGTTCTTCGTTGCCGAGACCTTCACCGGCTCCCCCGGCAAGTACGTGGAACTCAAGGATACCATCAGGGGCTTCCGTGACCTGGTTGACGGCAAGTACGATGATATCCCGGAGCAGGCCTTCTACCTGGTTGGTACCATGGAAGAGGCACTGGAAAAAGCCAAGCAGTTGGCAGCTTAATCAGACGATTCCGCAGTAAAGGAATAAATAGGCATGGCAGAAAAGATTAAACTGGAACTGGTCACACCCTACAAGCGCGTATTGTCGGAAGAGGTCGATGAAGTGACCGCTCCCGGCACAATCGGTGAGTTTGGCGTGTTGCCCGACCATACCTCTCTCTTGACGACCATGAAGGTTGGAGAGTTGTCCTACAAGCAGGATGGACAGACATTTTATGTCGCCGTCAACTGGGGCTACGTGGAAGTTGAAGACAATGTCATGACCGTGCTGGTTGAAACGGCCGAACCGGCTGACCAAATCGATGTGGAACGTGCCAAGGCGGCTCTGGGTCGTGCCGAAGAAGCCCTTAAGAAACTCTCCAGCGAGGACAAGGATTTCAAGATCATGGAAGCTGCTCTGGTGCGCGCCCTGATCCGTGTCCAGGTGGCGGGCAAAAAACTCCACTGAACGACGATAAAACAGAAACACTCTGCAGGGCGGCTCAAATGAGCCGCCCTTTTTGCTTGCCCTGCAGGTGCAGCACAGCGTGATAAAGTGGTCAAGGGTATGAACAACAGCGTTTTGTGCACAGATGTTTTTGGTTAAAAGAGGGACCCTGGTTGCGATGGTGCGAAAAGAGCCGGAAGAAGCATTTTCGCGATCTTGCCTTTGCTAAATACAGCTAAGAAACTATAATGTCTCCAAGAAAATCATAAGGAGAATCAAGTGCTCGAGTCCTTCATACAATTAGACCCTGTCATGCAGGCCTTCCTGGCGACGCTGTTTACCTGGGCGGTGACCGCAGCCGGCGCCGCCCTGGTCTTCATGAAGAAGGATATTAATCCCAAGGTCCTCGATATGATGCTCGGTTTTGCTGCCGGAGTCATGATTGCGGCGAGCTTCTGGTCACTGCTCAATCCTGGCATTGAGATGGCGGAACATATGGGACAGATTCCTTGGTTGACTGCGGTGATCGGATTCCTGGGGGGCGGCATTTTCATGCGTTTGACCGACAAGTTCCTGCCGCACCTCCACCCTGGTTTGAAAATGGATCAACGCGAGGGGGTCAAAACTTCCTGGCAGCGCAGCACCTTGCTGGTGCTCGCCATTACGATGCACAATATCCCGGAAGGCCTGGCTGTTGGCGTTGCTTTTGGTGCCGTTGCCGCCGGGCTGCCCTCGGCGACTATTGGTGGAGCGATTGCCCTGGCAATCGGTATAGGCATTCAAAACTTCCCTGAGGGTGCGGCCGTGTCCATGCCGTTACGCCGCGAAGGCATGAGCCAGCGGAAAAGCTTTTTAATGGGCCAGTCCTCAGGAATTGTGGAGCCCATCGCCGGAGTCCTGGGGGCCTACTTTGTGCTGTCTATGCAATCGATTTTACCTTATGCCCTCTGTTTTGCCGCCGGAGCGATGATCTTTGTGGTTGTCGAGGAGTTGATTCCGGAATCGCAGAGAGTGACCGCCAATATCGACATGGTCACCATGGCGACAATGGGTGGTTTTTCAGTGATGATGCTGCTAGATGTGGCCCTCGGTTGAGAGCTGCTAAGGCTCAGGCAGGCAGCGGGTTTTTGTCTGACCGAAAAAACGTCTCAGCGTTTCGTACATGCCTTTAAGTCCTCGCCAGAGGATCGGCAGCCACCAGATCATCAGGATCAGGAAACCCGCCAGGAACACCAGAAAAATCAGGGGGAAATAAACCGCTGTCCACAGCCCGGCGACGACCATGGTGTCTTCGGCCAGGGACGCACCGATGTTGCTGAAAGGTTCCGGCGAGGTGTTCACCAGCAGTCGTGTGCCGGCCTTGGTCAGGTGCGCTCCGGCGGTGAGGGTCCCACCGACCAGTGCCGCGGCAAGGGAGAGAGATGGCTCAACTTCGGCAACTGCTGAAGCCGCCAGTATGGCGCCGGCCGGGATGCGGATGAAGGTATGCAGCGTATCCCAGGCATTGTCCACGCCCGGAAACTTGTCGGCAAAAAACTCGACACCATACATCAAGGCGGCCGCACCGATCACCAGGGGATTCTGCAGGACCTGCAGGGTTTCGGGCAGAGACATGTTGCCTGTGGCTCCGAGTAACCCAAGAACAAGAATCGCTGCATAGAGGTTGAGTCCGCTTGCCCAGGCAACTCCCATCGAAAGAGCGATGTAGGTTATAATCTCTTGCATACTCTACTCTCGATTTATTGATGATTCCTGCCAACGTCAACAATTATACCATTCCCGTCGAAGCGATCTGTTTTTCGCTTTTTAAAGTCTTTTGCCGCAATGCCGGCCGCAGTCTATTCAGGCTCTTTTTCTATCCCTTGCAGTGAAGTGTCCCTGCGTTTCAGGACGTTCGCGATACCGAAGCCGAGCAACATGAACAGAATTGAAAAGGCCACGACCAGCGCTCGGTTCTGCACCCCGGGAGCGACAATTCCGCCGAGCAGGACAAAACCGATCAGTGACGGCAGAATGCCGATAAAGGTGCCGACAGCGTAATCACGATGCCGGACAGCCGTCAGGCCGCAACCGAAATTGACCGCGTCGAATGGCAGCATAATCAGGCGCATGGTCAAGACGGCGAGGAATCCATTTTCTTTCAGTCGCGCATCCCACAGCACTAAAGGTCCCGACAGGCTTTTTTCCACGGAATGCCTGCCGAACCAGCGGGACAGGGTGAAGCCGAAGTTGGCGCTGGCATTTTCACCGATGATTGTGAAGAACGTGCCAAGACAGGGGCCGAAAATCAATCCTGAAGCGACCGTTAACAGGGTTGCCGGAAAAAGCACCAGCGGCCGCACGGCATAAAAGACAATATAAACCAGGGCCGCGTTGAAGAGGCCGACATCGTCCAGCCAACGCTCCAGCAGAACGGGGACCTCGGTCAGGGCAATCCCGGAACGCCACCAAAGTGTCAGGGCCATAAAAAAAAGACAGAGCCAGAGGCTGCCGAACAACAGCTTTAATGGATTGATAAGGTGCTTTGGCATGAATTGTCAAAGTCTGGGCAGAGAGGCGTGAGGGCGTCTTATATGAGTAGGCGATTGACCTCTTGCAGAGACCGCTGCAGGTGCTCCAAACTGCGCGCCTCGAGGGTAATACTGGGCAAGGCAGACATCCCCTTGAGATGTCTCTGCAGAGGGCTGAAGTCGATCGTGCCGTCGCCGACCGGGAGATGTTCATCGGCCCGGCCATGATTATCATGCAGGTGCAGATGAAAGAGTTTCGAGCTGACCGACTTGAGCCACTCATCCATCGGTCTCCTGCCGAACAGGTGCCAGTGTCCGGCATCGAAACAATGCCCGAAAAAGCTCGAATCAATTCCACTGACCAATTGGACCAGTGTGTCCGGGGATTCCTCGTAAATGTTTTCGATTGCCAGGCAACAATCGAGATCCTCAGCCTGCTGCACCAGTGAGGGAAAGAACGCCAGCGCGTGCTCCAGCCAAACGTCCTCAAGCCTTGGATAACGCCACTTGTCGACACCCGGGTGAATGATCATCAGATCGGCGTGTAGCCGGCCGGCAAACCGCAGGGACTGCTCAAGTCGTTGCCGGGTTGCTTGCCTGATCAGTGGATCGAGAGCTCCCGGGTTGAGATCAAAAAAAGGCGCGTGAACTCTTGGTCGGACACCGGCATCTTGAAGGGCCGCGGAGATCCGCAAGATAAGTTGTTCCTCGACGATTTCCAGCTCGGGACCCTTAATGGCAATCTCTGGCGCCAGGCCGAGGGCGAGGACTTGTGGAAGGCAGGTTTCGATCTGTGCCCAGGGAATATGTGCTCCCAGCCAAGCTGCCTTCATGACTGGCCGCCTCCGGCGATTTTTTCCAGCTTGCTGATTGCCGGGCGTTCACCGAGAATAATCAGCACCGAGTTCGGCTCGATATTTTTTTCCGGCGGAGGGTTGAAGGTCATCTTGCCGTCCGATTCCTTGATCCCGACAATAATAATCCCCATGCTCTGCCGGATGCCCGAGTTGATCAGGTTCTTTCCGGCTAGGACCGAGTTGGCTGCAATGCGGATTTCCTCGATCTGCAGAGCGAGATGTTCGCTGGCTGTGGCCAGCTCAATGAAATCGACTACGGAAGGACGCAGGATGGCCTGGGCCATGCGGCTGGCGCCGATCGTATAAGGCGAAATCACTTTGCTGGCACCGGCCCGCATGAGCTTCTTCTCGGCACCTTCCTCTCCGGCACGGGCGAGAATGAACAGTTTTGGATTGAGGCCGCGGGCGGTGAGGGTGATATAGACGTTGTCGGTATCAGACGTGACTGCTGTAATCAGGCCCTTGGCATGTTCGATCCCGGCCGCCTGCAAGGTCTCATCGTCGGTCGCATCGCCCTCAACATACATGTATCCTTCCCGCTCCAGGCGCTCAATGTGGTTTGGGTTTTGTTCCACGACCACAAAAGGTGTCGGTCGAGACTGGAATTCGCGACAGATCAGATGGCCGATACGGCCGTAGCCGCAGATGATGTAGTGATCTCTGAGTTTACCGATGCGACTTTCCAATTTTTTCCTCCCGAGGATTTTGCGCAGCTGCCCTTCAAGTGTGAACTGGATGAGGCTGCTGAGGGTATAGGCGATAATCCCTGTGCCGCTGATGATCAGGACGATGGTAAAGATCTTGCCTTCGGGACTGAGTTCGTGAACCTCCCTGAAACCGACCGTCGCCAGGGTAATGATGGTCATGTAGAGGGCGTCAAAGGCTTGCCAGTCCTCGATCATGGCATAGCCAAGGGTGCCAAAAGCTATGACTGTAACCAGGGCGGCAATGGAGAAGCGGAGGTGACGGACAGGGTCCATGAAACGTCCTTGTATAAAATTGTCACGATGATAATCACGGGTGAAGTAAAAGGCAAGCAGTTAAGTGGTTTAGCTTTGTGCCACGGCCAGAAATGGCTTGACATATAATGTATACAGTATACAATTTCCTGGACTTTTATAGAACGGAGTTTCTTGTGCGTAGAAAACAGATGGAAAGACATCAGACGTTGCGTGAAAAAATCCTGGAGACGATCCGGGATGCCATCCTTAAAGGGTCCCTGAAGCCGGGTGAGCGTGTTTCAGAACCGGAACTGGCAGAACGTTTTGGTATCAGTCGCACACCGATCCGGGAGGCTTTCCGGCAGCTCGAGTCCGAGGGTTACCTGGTGGTGATTCCACGTAAAGGTGCGGTGGTTGCTTCATTGTCTGAGCGGGATATCGAAGAGTTCTACGCGATCAAGATTATCCTTGAAGGGTTCGCTGCGAAAATGGCCGCGGAAAAGCTGACTGATAAGGATATCGAACGGCTCGAAACGATCAACGAGCGCCTTGCGCAAATTGCCAAGGATGGAGATGTCAAAAGCTTCTTCCGCGTGCATAATGAGTTCCATGAACTTTTTATCAAGGCTGCAGGCAATGATAAACTTTACGATATGATCAACCAGCTGGTAATGAAATTCAAGCGTCTGCGCCTGGCTTCATTATCCCAGCCGGGGCGTATGGAGATTTCCGTGGAAGAGCATCGGAATATGATCCGGGCTTTTAAGGAACATGACGGTGAGCGCGCCGACAGCCTGGTGCGGCACGCAGCAACGATCGGGGCCGAAGTGTTGATCCAGAGCATGATCCAGACGGATACCTCTCCAGAGGAGCGGGTCTCCAGGTAAGACCGGTTAACAGGCAAAGCAGGTAAGGCCTGTCCGGATGGACGAACCTTGCAGATTGTTGACAAACCTCGCACGTGATGCGGGGTTTGTCTTTTTATCTGGCCGGTGGCGTTTCTATGAAGCCTGGGGCAACAGATGGTTATCTGTTGTCCTTTTTTGTTGAACCCTGTGATTGAAAAACACAATCAAAACCCGGGGATCGCGCCCCCCGACTGCGCCTTACTCTTTTACTAGCCCAAAAGAGTAAGCAGAAAGAGCCTACGTTGCGCTGGGCATGTCTGGCGCGTCAAGGCGGCAACATCAATTCAGGTTATTCTGATCGACTAAGAGGCTGCTTTTCCCCCGCAGGACCCGAGGCTCTTGAGAGCCTCTCCACTTGTGATGGATTGCAACGGTTGCTTTGTTTTTAAGCTTTTCCCTTATAGGTCACACTAAACGGGAGGCCCCCCTGTAACGGGCCGGCTTATTATGCTCTGTCGTTATTGGATGTCTCAGAAACCTGGCAAAGGAGATGCCCTCCGCAAGGAGAAGGCACTTTTGCATACTTTTGTTGCCGGACAAAAGTATGGCGTCGGGCGGGACGACCCGCCGGGTTTGATTTTGTCATACAAATCAACGATATAAATAATCAGGACCACAGATGAACCTGTCTATCATGACGCTTGGCGAAACGTTGTCAGCAGCCTGAAAAGCCCATCCGGATGGACAGCCCCTTTTCGTTTAGTTTCGCAGCCGGTAGCTTCGCGTGATCAGGATTGCCGCCCAGCAGAAGAGCACCAGGGTCATTGCCGCGACCACCCCGAAGGAAAGGGCAAAAGAGAGGTCCCCGACACCGAGCAGGTCATGTCTGAAGCCATCGATCAGGTAGAAAAGCGGGTTCAGGTGTGACAGCTTTGCCCAGAGCGGCGGCAGGATCGAGATCGGGTAAAAGACTCCGCCGAGGTAGATCAGCGGCAGGATGATGAAATTGGTATACATCGACAGCGAGTCAAAATTGTCGGCGTGAATCGCCGCAATGATCCCGAACTGCGCAAACAGGAAGCTGGCCAGACAGGCCATGCTGATTGCCGCCAGGGGATATGCCCAGGGCAAGGGGGCAAAGAGGCAGGATATTATCCAGACGATCGTTCCGACTGCCAGGCCGCGGAGCATGGCTGCCAGGGTATAGGCCAGGATTAACTGGGCCGGGGTGATTGGCGTGACCAGTAAATCAACGATGTTGCCAAGATAGCGCGACATGAATAAAGATGATGCGACGTTGGAAAAGGAATTGTTGATGACGCCCATCAGAATCAGGCCCGGAATGACGAATTGGGCGTAGCTGAAGCCTTCCAGGACACTGATGCGCTCCCCCAGGGTTGCGCCAAAGATGAACAGATACAAAGAAGCGGTAATCACAGGTGTTACCAGGGTCTGGGAGGCGACTCTCAGGAAGCGGCGAACCTCTTTCTGCAACAGAGTGTAAAACGGCAGCCAGGGTTTCCAGTCGGGGGTCACTGCGGTAACTCCTTGGCCGGGCTTCCGGTCAGCTGCAGAAAGATCTCTTCCAGTCCAGCGGTGTCGGTGGACAGATCGTCTATCGCCAATCCGAGGAAGCGGCAGAGCTCGAGCAGTTGGCCGACCGGCTGACTGGCCGGCAGGGTCAGTCTGAGCAGCAGGCCGTC
>JAFDBW010000019.1 GCA_019313105.1 Deltaproteobacteria bacterium
CTTGAGTTCCGCTTTTTCAGATGGCGAGTTCGAGGCGAACAAGCCGGCGCCTGATGTTCAGGAAGAGCCTGAACAGGCGGAAGGACAGAAAAGCAGGGACACTGATAAATCCTCAGGGTCTGGTGGTTCCAGGACGCGAATCCTCCTGGTGGTCCTGCTGTTGGTGGTTGCCGGAGTTGCAGGAGCTTACTACTTCATGGATCTGGGCGGTACAGCTCCAGTCGTGCCGACTGTCCCGGTGCCGGCACAAAAGGCGCAAAAATCAGTTGCCTTGCCGCCTCAGTCGGCGCAGGTGCCGCCAGCTAAAGTGCAGCCCGCGGCCAAGCCTGTTTCCGTCGCCGTCCCGCCACCACCACCGACTCAGCCGGCAACCAGGCCTGTTGCCGAAGAGCCGTCCCAGCCTGCTCCGGAGCAACAGGTTGCAGTCTCCAAGACAGAGCCTGCACCCGTTGCCAAACCTGTAGAAACGCCAGCACAGGAGGCCTCCGCCAAGCCTGCCGTGCAGATGGCTGCCCCGGCACCGAAACCGCAACAGGCTGTCCAGCCGGTTGCGCAAGCTAAGCCCGAGGCCACAGTCAAGCCTGCTCAACAAACTGCAGAGGCCATGGTTGCGCCCACTCCGAAGCCCATGCCGACTACTGAACAAACCGCTGCACCCAAACAGGTTGCAGGGGGGGGCTTTGCGCTTGATGCGGGCTCTTACCTTTTTGAGTCGAATCGTGATTCATTGATTACAAGGATCAAAAAACTTGGCTATAAGCCCCTTGTCACACCGGTCGATGCCAAGCTGGACATGACGAGGCTGCGCCTCGGAACCTACCGCAAGGAAGAGGTCCAGAAGGCTCTCGAATTTGCACGATCGATCGAACCCGGTGCATACGCTGCTCCTGCCGGGAACGGTTATGTGATTTACGCCGGGACTTTCCTCAAACAGGGCACGGTAGACAAGTTGACAAAACGTTTCCTGGCTGAGGGGGTCAAGGTGTATCCTGAGCCGGTTCAGGTTGTCAGGACATTAAGCCGGATCCGTTTCGGCAGCTTCGCAACCAGGGCAGATGCAACAGCAGCTGTAAATGCCGCTGGCAAGGCTGGTGTGAAGGCCGTCGTTGTTACTGTCAATTAAGATTTACGATTAATCTCCAGATATTCATAAACGGAGTTAACTGTTTCATGACGCAAGCTGAATCAACCACCGTGCGCCTCAAGGTCTCTCCCGAGGTTGCTCGGCTTGTCAGGCCAGGAGCCCCTCGTGACGCCCAACTGGCGGCTGCACGAGGGGCTCTTCCCCTTGCCGGCAAGGATTTCCTGACGGTACTTTTCTTCCTCTGCAGCAGCTCCGATTTAGAGATCAAGACGAGCGCGGTGAAAACCTTGCGCGCGTTGCCCGGGACAATTCTGGACGCCGTACTCAAAGATTCCACCCTGCATCCGCAACTGCTTGAATTGTTGGTCAGAGCCAGGATCGCCGATACCGAACTGATGGGATCAGTCATCATGCATCCGTCCACCGCTATCAAGACCATGCTCTACCTTGCCAACAAGGCCGACCAGGATGTCCTGGAGCGTTTGGCAGAAAACCATAACAAACTGCGCGAGTACCCTGAACTTGTCGAGACGATCATTGCCAATCCCAATGCGAATAAAGAACTCAAGTTAAGACTGGGCTGGCAGGATCCCGAACCGGACTCTGCTGCCGAGACGGGAGAAGACCAGGCTGTGCCAGATGCTGAAGAGGATCAAGACGGAGACGAAGAAGGTCGCAGCCAGGTGGAGCTGGAAGCCTTGATGGAGGAGGCCGACCAGGAAGGTTTGTCCAAGTACCAGATCGCCCTAGAGCTCAAGGTCGCGGAAAAGATCAAGATGGGATTGACCGGTGACAAGGAATGGCGAACCCTGATGATCAAGCAATCGAATAAACTGATACAGGCAGCGGTTTTGAAGAATCCCAGAATCACGGACGGCGAAGTCCTCATGATCGCCAAGAACAAGACTTCCACTGAAGACCTGATCCGCATGATCCTGCTCAACAAGGAGTGGATGAAGCTCTACGAAATAAAAAAGGCTCTGATCACCCACCCCAAAACTCCGCCGCCGAAGGCGATGCGCCTTGTGCCCATGCTGACCATGAAAGACATCAAGGAGCTGGCCAAAAGCCGCCAGGTGTCAACGCTAGTTTCAACTGCTGCACGCAAGGAGCTGGAGTTACGGATCAAAAAGACAGGAGGCTGATGAAAACGGCCGGACTGGTTGATGGTTGCGATTTTCGTCGTTGATCAAGGCCTGAGCGGCACGCCGGTGCGTATAGCAAAGACGCCAGGTCAGCCTTTCTGCCATAAAGTGCATCGACAGGATGGATGCCACCGGCTGGATTGTGCTAGGCGAGATTGTGCAGGTAAGTGGTAAGTGGTCGCACTTGCCAGCCTCTATCCTCAAGGGACCAACCCCCGCTTCAATGTCTCAGTTGCCCGGCGAGCCAGGCAATCAGGACGCCGCCACAGAGTGCAATGGATGCAGAGAACCCACGGCTGCGGTGGGACTCTGGAATCAGGTCAGAAGCGGCGATATAGACGAAAGAACCTCCCGCTCCGGCCAGCAGGATCCCAAGCAGCTGCTCCGGCAGGTCGTTGACCAGGGCGAAAGTCAGGATCGCTGCCCCGGGTGTGGCCAGGGCGACGAAGGCTGTCAATTCTATGGCCTTGCGGCGCTGCCAACCGTAATGCAGCAGGATAGCGATCATCGCTATACCCTCCGGAACCTCGTGGGCGATAACGCCCAACGCCGACAGCAGTCCAAGATCGTGGCCGACTTCAAAGCTGGTGCCGATAATCACACCGTCAATAACCGAATGCAGTCCCATGCCAACAAAGGCGACCAGCCCCATCGGATGGGGCCGGGAGCAGCAATCGTCATGGCAGTCATCGATATCAAGGTTGATATGGTGCTGCTCTTCATGTCCGGCGTGGATCAGCAGGTGATGCTCAAGAAAATAAAAGATGATGAAAGCGAGGATAATGAATAACGGGGCATGGACGGTCATCTCCAGCGATTCCGGCAGGATGTGGAGAATGCCGACGCCGAGCAGGACCCCTGCTGAGAGTGAGACCAGCACCGCTGAATAACGGCGACTCCATTGTTCACGGGCCAGCACCAGCATCATCCCGGCAAAGGTTGCTGTGCCGGCAAAGCTGCCGGCAATGAGTACGGACCACCATTCTTCAGACATATTCAAGACACTCCATGAGATAGGTTGAAGCAGTATAGAATCCAAGCCATTTAAGAGCAAGTGTCATGCGTGATCATGCCGTTATATTGCGGGTAAGTTTTGATCGTTGAGAGTGAAAAGAATCTCCCAACTGATGATTCTGAAGTCATTTCTGAAAATGGCAGCTACGTTCTGGCAATGCGACGACAGAAATCGGTCGCGCCGAAACGGCTCTGCAGCGTCGATATCTGCACTGGAGCTTTGCTGCTAGAAGGCAAATATATAGTGCTTTTGCACGGCCCGGCATTCTGTGTGTGTTTTTTGTTTTGGAATTTGACCTGCGTCAAATATTTGTCCGCCCGCATTTCGTAGGCTTGTGAAAATTTTTATCTGAGATAACTTTTAAACGGGTTCGGTAAGTGTTGTCTCTGTATTTGTCACAGGGTTTCTATAGATCGGTCAGCAGATGGCCAAACATTTTAAGAGGGAGGTAGGAGCATGAGGACGCATTTTTTTTTACAAGGGTTTATGACGGTCGCGCTGGTTTTGTTGACGGCAACCGTTAGTCTGGCAATGACAGATCGATTGTCCGCTGAAACCCAGGAATGTCTCGGTTGCCATGGTGAGATGCTGGGTATCGTAGCCCAGTGGGAAGACAGCGCACACTGGAACGCCGGGGTCGGTTGTTACGAGTGTCACAAGGCAGACAGTGGTGATGCGGATGCGATGGATCACAATGGCTTTTCCATTGCGATTATCGTTTCACCGCGGGACTGTGGCCAGTGTCACCCCAAGGAGACCGCAGAACAGGAAGCCAGCCACCATGCCAAGGCCGGAGATATCCTGAACACCAAAGATGGTATCCTTGGCCAGACAATAGGTGGTGAGCCCGCGGTTGCTGTCGGCTGTCGACAGTGTCATGGCTCGATCGTCAAGGTAAACGACGACGGCTCTCTCGATACCAACACATGGCCGAATACGGGTATCGGTCGCGTGAACCCGGATGGGTCAAAAGGGACCTGCTCGGCCTGCCACACACGTCACCGTTTCAGTAAGGAACAGGCCCGCAAGCCTGAGACCTGTGGTAAGTGCCACCTCGGCCCCGACCATCCCCAGAAAGAAGTTTACGAAGAATCCAAGCATGGCATCCTTTACCGGGCGTTTGAAGATGACCTGAACATGGACAAGCCGAAGTGGGTTGCCGGTCAGGACTACTACGATGCACCGACCTGTGCCACATGCCATATGAGTGCGACGACAAATCAGCCGGTCACGCATGATGTCGGCACCCGCCTGGCCTGGAACCTGCGGGCACCGGTTTCGAAGCGCACTGAAGGCTGGGAGAAGAAGCTGGAAGATATGCAGGACGTCTGTTCTGCCTGCCACGGTTCTCCGTTTGTCGAAGGCTTCTACAAGCAGCTCGATAGCTTCGTCGCTCTCTACAATGACAAGTTTGCCATCCCGGCCAAAGAGATCCGCGAATACCTCATGGAAAAAGAAATAATTTCCAAAGGCAACTTCGACGACAAGATCGACTGGATCTACTGGGAGCTCTGGCACCATGAAGGTCGTCGTGCCCGTCACGGGGCTGCCATGAGCGGCCCGGACTATGCTTGGTGGCATGGAATCTATGATGTTGCCAAACACTTCTATACTGAATTGCTTCCCGAAGCGAAAGAAGCCTGTGAAAAGGCAGGTAAACCTGAAGTGTACGAAGAGATCATTGCCAAGTACATCGATGGCCGCAAAGAGCATGAGTGGTATACGAAGGGCTTCGATCCGAAACGGGTCGAGGAGATGAAGGCGTATTACAAGGAACGTTACCAGCAGGATGTGAATTAGTCGATTCCTTAAAATTGAAACCAACCGGCCGGGCTTTTTGCCCGGCCTGTTTTTTTTTTAATCAATTTGTGAGAACTGTACACCGTCCACAGATGCCTGTGGATAGATTTGTGGAAATGTGGAGCAGTGGCAACTAAACTTCCCTAGGGCTATGGACTTTTAGCCTTTTGCACACAAAACAATCATTACTTTTATGGTTTGTCTCGACATCATTGATTTGTGATAAGGCATATTTGAAAATGGGTATTTGATCACAAATGTGTGATGGGCAGATGTGTTTTTGATTGATAAGTGACGGTCATTGTGTTATTTAAAAATCTCATATATATCAGTACTTTATTGACATTAGAAAGCATGCCTTGTGCCGACTCCGGAAGGCTCTGGATAAACAGCCCCTGGTTTCAGGCTCTGCCCTATAAATCAAAGGGTTTTGCCGTATAACTCCCGTAAAGTTAGTGATTCCAAGGCGACCGATAACGGCTTGCTTCGAGGAGAGCGAATCATGCGCATCACTCCCGCAATAGAGTTGATAAATCGTATCAAAAAGCTGCAGAAAGAAATGGCTATCCACAAGCTTGGTGCTGTTTTAATGCTGCAGAATGCAGATCTTTTTTACTTCACCGGATCAATCCAGCAAGGGGCTTTATACGTCCCGCTCGAAGGTGAACCTCTTTATTTCGTGCGCAAGGACCATGGCCGTGCTCGCATGGAGTCAGGCCTGAAGGAGGTCGTACCGTTCTCGAGCCCGAAGGACATCCCGGGGTTGTTAAACGACTTCAACTACCCCATGCCGACTAAACTTGGCATGGAACTCGATGTCATCCCGGTTGTCGTTATGAATCGCTTCAGCAAAGCGGTGGGGAAACCAGATGTTACCGATGCCACGCCGCTGATAAGATCGGTGCGAGCAGTGAAATCCGACTACGAGATCAATATTCTCAAAGACGCAGCGCTGATTGTCGACAAGGTCTGCAAGCGCGCCAGAGAAGTGATCCGGGAAGGCATGACCGACCTTGAATTGGTTGCAGAGCTAGAATTTACAGCGCGCAATGCCGGTCACCAGGGGTTGGTTCGCATGCGGGGGTTCAACAACGAGCTCTTCTTTGGACACGTATTCTCCGGCACTGACAGCGCCATACCGACCTATTCGGATACACCTCTCGGCGGCGTCGGCCTCAACCCATCGTTTCCCCAGGGCGCCAGCTACAAGAAAATTAGACGTCACGAGCCGATCACGGTCGATTTCTCCGGGATTTTTGATGGCTATATCGTCGACCAGACCCGCATGTTTAGTATCGGTGAACTACCGGACCAGTTAACAAATGCATACAATGACATGGTGGCAATCCAGGAATATGCCAAGCAGATGGCCAAACCCGGTGTGAGTTGGGGCGGTTTGTATGAGGAATGCCTGCAGATGGCCTGTGACCTGGGTCACGAGGATCATTTCATGGGTGCCAAGGGTGCACAGGTCTCTTTCATTGGACATGGAACCGGGGTCGAACTCGACGAGTATCCCTTCATTGCACGGGGGTTCAACGATGTCCAGTTGGAGCGGAATATGGTCTTCGCCTTTGAACCGAAGGTCGTCTACCCGGGGCTTGGTGCCGTCGGTGTGGAAAACACCTTCTGGGTGGGCAAGGACGGGCTGAGGCACCTGACCTTTACAGA
>JAFDBW010000020.1 GCA_019313105.1 Deltaproteobacteria bacterium
AGTGCCATAGAGATTCACCGGAGACGATCCGGAGCAAAACCCGGACCGGAGACAAAAGATCAAGAGCGGCCACTTGATCCAAGCAGTCAGAGCAGCTCTGTTACACGCTTGTTCCTATCTGCGCAGATGGATTCCCCTAGCCCCCTGAATCGACGTCAACGAGAAAAGACTGGTAATTCGGGATATTCCTTTTGTTGGGGGATAGGGGGCATTACAAAAAGTAAAACGGCGCTATTTCATCAAAAGGTACTGGCATGAATACGAATCAAGGCTTATACGTCTCGCTCAGATAGTCCACCAGGACTTTCTTCTCTTCATCTGTCAATCGCGCCCCTTTGTTGATCATGCGTGAAACAGTGGCTTGCCACTGCTTCGGAGTCTTTTGTTTTGATTCCGTTAAGGACGTCGGGTGGCAGCCCGAACAACGCCCTTCAAGTAAGGCGGCTCTCTTATCTTGTGCCTGAACCGGAGGTGTTTGAAGGGTCACCATGGAAAAACTTAAGGCCAGAATGAAGATAGAAGCTCTTTTCATAACCAAGCCTCCTTTAAAATGGTTAAGAAATACCGACCGTCGTTGCGTTGTTAAGTATGACTTTGTACTCAGATCATCGTTGCGGTCATTATGCACGGAGGCTTGATGTTCAGCTAAGGGGTCAGCCTCTCGTAACGATCTTCACCGGTCTTCTCATCTATACCAAATAATTCAATGAAGGTAACTTTGGCAGAGACGCCTTTCCCCTTTGAGCTGATAAAAATCTTGTCGATGTAAGCAGATTGACCATCGATAGTCGTCTCGGCCCGATATTCCCCATGTACTTCGTAGACTTTGATCTTTCGATTAATCTTGGCGACCATGTCCATGGTGGCGGTGTTCGTTTTGGCGTTGTATTTGACTTTGAACCCGTAGGCAAAGTTCTTCTCAACCCACTTGAGATCTTCTTTTTGTCCGTCTTTTGCGAGCCTGACCCAGTAGGCAACGACAGGCTCCTTGGGATCAAGTTTGCCATCTGCAATCATCTGCACATCATACTGCACTATATTGTCATTCGTGCTGCGCTCGATTTTGAACAGATGCTGGGTTAGTCTGTTTTTTGCCAGAGAATCAATTGGGATGAGGGGTCCGGCAGAGCTGAAAATCATCAAGAGAATAATCATTGCGATACGGGTACGTAACGGTGACATTTCGACCTCCGTGCTTTGGTATTGAGACTTCGGTAAAGAATTTAAACAATGCCACAAGTTGCTAATTATTCAAGATTGTGTGCGTTTCGCCCCGGCATCGAAGGAGTTTGCTTCACGGCTTTTGCTGGCAGCGTCGTCGTGTGAGTGGGCTTGCAACGCTTTTTCGTTGAACAGGAAACCGTTCAGACACAGTCGGCCCTCTTTTCTGAGCGGAGATTTTGTCATTCCTTGAATTGGCGAGAGGGATGCTTGTCTTCAGTGGTTTTGTCAAAGTTCAGAGTGCGGGTTCGGTCCTGTTCCTATTCAGGACGTGTCTCATCTATTATCGAGCACCGGTTCTCCCGGATGATCGAAGAATATCCGAGATTCTCTCTATCATCACAGAACGCGAACGGAGCCAAAGCATAAGCCTGTTACGCGCCGATTATTCCCATCATGCGCAGATGTTTGAAAAGATTGATAAGACCCATGCCTGCGACGACAATCCCGGCGATGCGCAGCATCCATGTCCGGGCTTTGCCGCTCAGCCAGTGTGCAGCGCTGCCGAAAAAGAACAGTGATGGTGCTGTGCCGATGCCGAAGGCCAGAAGCATTAGGGCGCCGGTGATGATGTCGGCACTCTGGGCGGCCGTGATGGCGACTGCATAGAGATAGCCACAGGGGATGAAGCCGAACAGCAGGCCAAGCGGTAATGCCGCAAGGGCAGGCGGTAGATGCCTTAATCGCGGCGTCGCCGCTGTCATGAATCGCATCGGACCGGGGAAGTCGAGCTTGGATGCATTGAGCCAGGAGAACAAACCGGCTGTGCCAAGACCAACAAGGATGATGAATATGTCCGAGCCGACCAACAATGAACGGGAGACAACTTTGAATTGGTCCGTATAGGCCAGCGCGGAACCAAGCCATCCGACCACTGCACCGATAAATGTGTAGGTAGCGATGCGGCCGGCATTGTACAGCAGATGAAACAGCCAGCCACCTTTCTGCCCTGCGTCCGACAGGGACAGGGCGCTGACCAGTCCACCGCACATACCTATACAGTGTCCTGTTCCGAGCAGGCCGGTGACAAAGGCCATGTAAATGAGCGATTCGCTCATTTCATCATGACTTGATCAATTTTGAAAATGACATGCTCCTGGTCGTAACCGGGGCGCTGGATGTTAACCGTCATCTCCCAGGCCCCAGCCATTGTGAAGATCGCGGTGCCGCGATAGGCACCGTCCTTCCAGGTCGCTGCAGGATGGTTCGGCGGCATCGGCATGTCCGGCATGTCGAGGGCGGTACTCAGTTTAGCGTCACTGATAACAATGCCGGTATCACCGGTAATCTTTATTGCGAAGGGCGTTTCGGTCATCGTCTTCAGCGGCGCATCGGCAAATGTGAGCGTGGCCTTGCCGGACTTGAAAGCCGGTCTCTCGAGGCTTGTTTCTGCCGCAAACAGAACGGCTGAGCTGCTTAGCAGTAGGATGGTCGCAAGGATCAACAAGACAGGGCGAACTGGTTTATTCATTTTTTCTCTCCTTGAGATGTACCTGGTGGCGATGAATTCTCTTCATCATCGTCCAGCATGCGGTACTTGGGGCCCTCAACATCGTCAAAATCACCGCGTTTGACTGTCCAGATGAAGATCAGCCAGGCGCCGGTGCCGATACAGAGTGATAGAACAATCAGAATGACAATTGACTTGACCATTGGAAGATATTAATCGCTTGCAGGTGGCTTGGCAACCGAAAAGGTGCGGCGCACCAGCCTGCCCAGGCGCAACGAATTGCTGACCACCAGAATCGAACTTCCGGCCATGGCCGCCGCCGCCCATACCGGGGCCAGTTTGCCGCTAGCGGCCAGCGGGATGGTGACCAGGTTGTAGCTAAAGGCCCAGAACAGGTTCTGCTTGATAACCTGCATGGCCTTGCGGGCGATAAAGATCGCTATATGAAGAGATTCGAGGTCCGGCCTGGTCAGGACCAGGTCAGAGGTCTCCAAGGCGATGTCAGTGCCTCCGGCCATAGTGCAGCCAACATCCGCCAAAGAGAGCGCCGGGGCGTCGTTGATGCCGTCACCGACCATCATCACCGTATGGTTGTCTTCCTGCCGGGTTTCGATCCAGGCGGTTTTGTCTGCAGGGCTCATGTTGGCCTGGTAATCGGGCATGGCCAGGTTCTCGCTGACCTGCTGCGCCGTTTCCGGGCGGTCACCGGTCAGAAGAACCATGTCCAGGCCAAGTTTTTTCAACGCCCTGACAGTCTGTTGAGCTTCCTGACGCAACGGATCATGCAGCAGCAAGAGACCCTGCCAGACCCCGCCAAGACTCAGATGTACCTCGGTCCTGGTGTCCGAATCAATCGTGGGGACTTCGACGCCACTTTCAGTGAGAAAGGTACGGCTGCCTGCCAGAATCTCCCCGTCTTTGCACTGCATCTTCAAGCCACGACCGGGCACTGCAGTGACCAATCCCGCAGGATCTGGCTGAATCCCTGCCGTCTTTGCCCTGGCAAGTACGGCCATCGCCAGCGGGTGACTCGAGCCGCTTTCTGCGCGACTGGCAAGCTCAAGCAGAGTTGTTTCCGTTTGTCCTGATGCGGGGATGATCTGCTCCACGGTTGGCTGGCCGTGAGTCAGAGTCCCGGTTTTATCAAATGCGATCAGATCGACGCGTGAGGTCAATTCGAGGATATCGCCGCCGCGGAAGAGGATCCCCTTGCCTGCGGCATTACCTGATGCGGCAAGAACTGCGGTTGGTGTCGCAAGACCGAGAGCGCAAGGACAGGCGACGATCAGCACCGAGACAGCATTCAGCAGTGCCTCGCCATGTGATGCACCAGTGAACCACCAGAATGCCCAGGTGCCGATGGCTATGGTGGTGACCATTGGTACGAATAGTGTGGCCACCCTGTCCGCCATCGACTGGATCGGCGCCTTGCGGTTCTGTGCCTCTTCAACCAGGCGCGCCATCCGGGCTATAAAAGATTCGGCCGCGACCTTTTCCACTTTCAACCTGATTGAAGTGGAGAGGTTCAGACTGCCCGCCGAAACCTTGTCACCTGCCTGACGCAATATCGGCATCGGTTCGCCGGTGACCGTTGATTCGTCCACTTCCGTATCTCCGGTGAGAACCTGGCAATCGACGGGAATGCGTTCGCCTGGACGAACCAGGATGATGTCTCCGGGGGCCAGGCTGGCACTGGCAACCGTGTTGACTTCATCTCCATCGACCCGGCTTGCCGAGTCAGGGGCAAGCCGCAGCAGCTTGTCGATTCCGGAGATGGAGCGATTGCGGGCCGAGCTTTCGAAAAGTCTGCCGAGCAGGATCAGGGTGATGATCATGGCTGACGTGTCAAAGTAGACTTCGCCACCCTTGAACATGGCGTAAATACTGTAGCAGTATGCGGTGGATACGCCGAGGCTGATCAACAGGTCCATGCTCGCCGAACGGTTCTTCAGGCTGCGCCAGGCGCCAGCCAGAAACGGCCAGCCGGAATAGAACACCACCGGGGTTGCAACAGCTGCGGCAAAATACTGGATCAACTGGCGAATCTCCGGGTCGATGCCGTGAAAGTAGCCACCATAGAGAGCGAAGGAAAACCCCATCAGCTGCATGGACAGAAAGGCGGCGGTCCCAAACCGGATCAGCAGTGACCGCTGTTCCCGTGCTGCGGCTTGCTGTGCGGCCCCGGGCGAAAATGGATGTGGGAGATAACCGAGCCGGCTGATTGCACTAAAAATCTTTGCCGGAGTTGTTGCTTGCGGGTTGAAGCGAATCTCTGCCCGGTGGGTGCCGTAGTTGACCCGAATGGCCGTGACCCCCCCCTCCCTGACCAGCAGTTTTTCCAGCAGCCAGACGCAGGAAGCGCAGCGGATACCTTCAATAATCAGGGAGATGTCCGCCGTGGTTTCATCTCGACGGATGACGTGTCCGGCCAGACTGGGCTCATCGTAATCGGCCTCGAAGGCGCCGGACGGTACGCCCTGTTCATCCCAGGTGCGGTTGCGATAGAAGCTCTCCAGTCCGGCGCCGGTAATGATTCGGTAGGCTCCCTGGCAGCCGTGACAACAAAAATGCAGCTCTTTGCTGTCGATCTGATCGACAACCAGGTCGGCCGGTGGTATCGGCAGCTTGCAATGGACGCAGGTATCAGGTGATGACATGATCTCAGAGGTTCAGCAGCAGCTGCCGGTTGAGACGGGCGCCGTCGCGTTCAAACTCGACTCGCGCAGTCATCTCCCCGGTCATGCTGTCTGTCAGGTGCATCTGGTATGTCCCGGCGCTGACTTCCTGAAGAGGAAAAGATATGGTCTCCCCCCAGTTTCGCATGTAGATGGCAATAACCCCCTTCGCCGAACTGACTGGTTGTCCCTCCTTGTCACTCAAGTGCAACCGCAGGGTTCGTCCCGACAGCTGTGTGTCGATCCGCCAGCCAAGTACGGCCGCAGCTCGTTTCTCCAGCACTGTGGAGGTGTACCTCAAGCCTTTGCTGTAATAATCGGCGTCGGTCACCTGTGGTCCGGAATCAGATGCGCGCATCGCCGACCAGGCCAGAAAACCGATGAAGCTGCCAATCATCAGCAGGATGAAGATGGGATACAGGTTGGTTCTTTTCATCAGCAATATTTAAACCTGTGCGTTAATCGATATAAGCCCTGGCGTTGGCCAGTTCAGAACCGGTCTGGTCCAGCAGAATAAAGTCTACCTCTAATCGGGCTTCAGAGACAGGTGTAATCAGCACAAAGTCGATGCGGAGGTTCCCTCCCGGTCCCAGGGTGATCCCATTGGGTTGGCCCTTCAGAGTCAATGGGTTGGCGTTGGCAGCCTGGCGGGCAATGATCTCGTAGCTGGCGTTCTTATTGCTCCGATTATTTACCCAGGCATTAAAAAAAGTCGCCCGGCTGCCATCCTGGAGGACTCGGCTTGCTACTGTGTGTGAAACTGAAATTTTCAGTGACGCCTCCGGCCTTTGGTACACGGCAAAGACCAGGATCACAGAGAGGGCCAAAGTGGCCATCGAGAGCAGCAGGGTCCTCACATTGAACAGAGCCTTGACGCCCTTGCCGGACGTGCCGAAAGAGTAGCTGATCAGACCCGGTTGATTCCGTTTGGCCATAACCTGGCGGCAGGCATCGAGACAACGGCCGCAGTTGATGCATTCCACCTGGTAACCGCACC
Organism: Deltaproteobacteria bacterium; assembly: GCA_019313105.1. Lineage (GTDB taxonomy): Bacteria > Desulfobacterota > Desulfuromonadia > Desulfuromonadales > BM103 > JAFDBW01. The sequence continues at coordinate 6,344 of JAFDBW010000020.1, forward strand.
GGATGTCGATTTCCATTGGACAGACCTGTACACAGGAGTTGCATTCTATGCAACGTACTAGCTCGGATTCGGGAAGGTGCAGAGCCAGGGTCGTTTCGTCGGCAAGGGTCGTCTGGAAGCGGCCGTAGGGGCAGAACTCACTGCACATCAGGCGACGAATCAATGCCATGTCCAGGTAGATGATCGTCGCAACCAGCACCAGGCAAATCCAGGTCGCATAATGCATCTGTCCGGAGGCCAGCTTGATGAAGAAAACCTGTGGCTCGATGAAATACCAGAGCAGGTTCGCCGAGACCAGCAAGGCCAGAAGGAGGTAAAAACAGTGTAATACGGATTTTTTGAAAAGGCTGTTGTCACGTCCGGGTTTGAACTTCAGACGCCGGGCAAACCACTCTGCCAGGTCGGTCAAGGTTGTTTGGGGGCAGAGCCAGCCGCACCATACTCGTCCGAGCACCATGGTGATTAGCAGGAAGCCGAGGGTCAGGAGCAGGCTGAAAAGCAGGACCAGGTAAAGTTCCTCGATGCGCAGGGTCTGACCAAAAAAGTACAGGGACAGCTCAGGGATATCAACGCGCAACAGGCTGTCGCCCTTGATACGGAACCACGGAATCAGTAACAACAGCAGGGTTGCCCCCCACTGGCAGCGGCGTCGCCAAGGAGAGAGAAGGGCGGGAGCCCTCGTCGGGCAGGATGGCTCTGACATGTGAAAAGTGAGGAGGCCGGGGAATTAACCCCTGCCTCCCGATAACTTTAGAGGCTCAAAATATAGTCAGCCAGGCTTTTGATTTCCTCGCTGGAGAGCTTTTTTTTGAAGGCCGGCATGTTCCCCGGTCTGCCATAAGCAATACTTTCTTCAACGGCCATATCGGTCTTGCCGTACTTGTACTCACCTGACAGGTCCGGGCCGAAGCCACCTTTACCCTCTGCACCATGGCAGCTTGCACAGTGTTTGGCGTACAATTCCTGACCGTCGGAAACTGCGGCCGGGGCCTCCTCGGCAGGTGGTGCCGGAGTTGTTTCAGGAGTTGGTGCGGCCTCTTGCTGCGCCGGAGGTTCTCCCTTATGGGCGGCCATCTTCTCCTGGAATTCTGCATCAGAACTCCAGCCGGACAGAAGGTAGAACGACATGAAAGCCACCCCCCAGATGATCAGGCCGTAAAAAAGGATGGTGAAGTAGACCGGTGGGGCCTTTGTGCGGTCTTCGACAATGCCGTCAGCGTGTTCTTCGTGGTGAGGGTCAGTTGTGCTCATGTGAATATCCTTTTGGCAAAAGTCAATCCGTTTCGGCTCGACCAGTGTTAATCGTCATCCATCATCTGATACTTGGCCGCTTCCCCTTCGTCCTTGCGTTTTTTGCTGTAGGTGCGCACGACAATCAAAGCAAAGATAACGAACAGGCCGAAAGTGACGCCCAGGTAAAGGAACGATGCAAGGTCCATAATCAGTGGTTCTCGCCCTGCCTGTAGTACCTGATGAAATTAACCAGCTTCCAGACCTTGTCGGTTCCCAGGCTCGAGAAACTAGGCATGCCGTTATCTTCAATGCCGGTGTAGATGATTTGAAACAGGATTTCGTCATCATAATCCTCACCGACCAGTTCCGGACCAATTTCACCTTCCATGTGTGTGCCGTGACAGGCGGCACAATTCTGTTGGTAAAGCTCTTCCCATGGTTCCATGGTGCCATGGTCAACTCCGGCGTAAGGGTTCACCAGGTCGCCGACGATTTCGGTCTTTGTGCTTTCCCTCCACGGGATGTCGCTGCCAAGTTTTTGCATATAGGCTACAATGGCATCCATTTCATTCTTACCCTCGATAGCCTTGATTTCGGCGTCCGTGTAGGGGAAGCCGAGGGTCTCCATCTTACGCCGGATCATCTGCGGATCGAGCTGGTTTTCAGAGAGCCAGTCGTAGTCCGGCATGTTGGACTTCGGGACCATGGACCGTGGAGACTCCATGTGCTTGTAGTGCCATGCGTCCGGATATTTCCCGCCAAGGCGGGCAATGTCCGGACCGGTGCGCTTCGATCCCCAGAGGAAAGGACGGTCGTAGACGAATTCACCTGATTTGGAATACTCCCCGTAGCGCAGAACATCGGAAACCAGTGGACGAACCGTCTGCGAATGGCAGTTGTTACAGCCTTCGCGGATATAGATGTCGCGGCCTTCCTGTTGCAGTGCGGTATAGGGTTTGACGCCTTCGATGCGGTCCGCTTCAGTATTCACCCAGGCAAAAGGCAGGACCATGGTGATAATGGTGCCGACCAGGATAGCTGCTGTCGCCATTACGAGCAGGAGGACAGGTCTCTTTTCCCACATGATCAGGCCCTCCCTTCTGCAGGCGCTGCCTGCGCAGTTGTTGTTTTGCCCTTGGTGACTGTCATGTACAGGTTGTAGATAAAGATGATCAGCCCGAGTAGATAGATGAGACCGCCGAATGCCCGTGCCCACCAGTATGGGTACATCTCAACCATGGTCTCCATGAAGGTGTAGGTCAGGCTGCCATCGGGGTTCATGGCATTCCACATCCCGGCTTGCAGGACACCTGCGACCCACAGTGAGATGGACCAGATCAGCTGGCCGATCAGGATCAGCCAGAATTGCAGGTTTGCCAGTGGGATGCTGTAGACCTCCCGGCCATAAATACGCGGCAGGAGGAAGTAAATGCTGGCAAAGGCAATCATCGACACCCAGCCCATGGTGCCCATGTGGATGTGTGCCGGGACCCAGTCGGTGTAGTGGATAAAGGCCGAGAATGTCCTGATTGCCTGCATCGGCCCCTGCAGAGTCTGCAGTCCGTAGAATGTGATACCAAGGATCAGGAACTTGACCAGATAGTTCTCGCGCATCTGGTGCCACTGCCCGTTCATCGAGAGATAGCCGTTGAAGACGCTGCCCCACGACGGTGCAATCAGCATCACGGAGAAGCCCATGGCCAGGGTTTGAATCCAGTCGGGTACCGGAGTCCAGAGCAGGTGGTGTGCACCGGTCCAGAGATACATGAAGATCAGGGACCAGAAAGCCACGATTGACAGACGGTGGCTGTAGATTGGTACGCCGGTCGATTTTGGCAAAAAGTAGTAAAACATTGCCAGAGGTGGAGCGGTCAATGCCATGGCTACGGCATTGTGTCC
>JAFDBW010000021.1 GCA_019313105.1 Deltaproteobacteria bacterium
CTTCCCGCTACTCGGACATTTACGCTACTTGATCGAGGGCTTCGGCGATCCCATGCGGCAATATATTGTTGAGAACAACCGCGAGGGCCGCCCATTCAACCGGGATTTCCGCTCGTTGATCTACCAGCGTGCGAAGAACATCGAGGCGAAAAAAGCCTTCGGTACCGAACTCGATGTCTATGAACCGGGATATGTCTGGATGAGCCATTCGATGGCACCGAAAGAGGCGACGAAGGAGCTGCCACGCGTGACCATCGGCGGGTCTCAATGCAGTCAACCCTATTCGGCTTCGGTCTTCAATGTTTCGGCCATGAGTTTCGGCTCCCTCAGCGGCAACGCAATCCAGGCCCTGAACAAGGGCGCCCGCATGGGCAACTTCTTTCACACAACAGGTGAGGGCGGCGTCAGCCGCTATCACAAGCAGCACGGTGGCGACCTGAACTGGCAGATTGGCAACGGCTACTTCGGCTGCCGCGCTGCCGACGGTGGCTTCAGCGCCGACCTCTTCGCCGAGCAGGCAAGCCTCGAACAGATCAAGATGATCGAGGTCAAAATCTCCCAAGGGGCGAAGCCGGGGCACGGGGGGATCCTGCCGGCTGGCAAGATTTCGGTCGAAGTCGCCGAGGCGCGCAAGATCCCGATGGGCCAGGACTGCATCTCTCCGGCCTACCATTCAGCCTTTACCACCCCGATCGAGTTACTCGAGTTCATCGCCAGGCTGAGTGAACTGTCCGGGGGTAAACCCGTTGGCTTCAAGCTCTGCCTCGGACATCCTTACGAATTCATGGCGGTCTGCAAGGCCATGCACAAAACCGGGATTTTACCGGACTTTATTATTGTCGATGGCGGTGAAGGCGGAACGGGAGCTGCACCGCTGGAGTTTTCCGATCGCATTGGCTTCCCCTTGCGAGAGGGGCTGGCCTTTGTCAATAATGCGCTGATCGGTATCGGTGTGCGTGACCAGGTCAGGATCGGGGCAAGCGGTAAGACCGCAGCTGCAGGGCTGATCGCAGGCGCCATGTCGCTTGGAGCGGACTGGGTCAATGCGGCCCGCGCCTTCATGTTCTGTCTCGGCTGCATCCAGGCCCAAATGTGCCACAGCAACCACTGCCCGGTCGGCGTGGCCACCCAGGACCCGAAGTTGCAACAGGCTCTGGACGTTGAGGACAAGGCCGCGCGGGTTGCCAATTATCACCGCAACACCCTGCACATGCTCAACGAGATTACTGCTGCAGCGGGGCTCGATCATCCCACCCTGTTTCGTCCGGAGCATTTTTTCCAGCGCAGAGGCGCGGTCGGTGCTCACAGTGGTGCCGAGCTTTTTACCACATTGAAGCCAGGTGAGCTATTGGCCGGGACGGATAAACCGATCATGGCCAGATACTGGGACATGGCCCAGGCGGAAAGTTTCAAACCGACGAGGTCTCTGGCCCTTTAAACCCTTATCTTCAGGATTATAAAACTCATAAACGATGCCGGCATTTTTAGACGTAACCGTCCCATTATCAAACTTTCTGATCATGTTTACGGTCGGTACAGACCTATCTTTTGTCGACTAACAACTGACTCCGGTGACAAGCCAGGTTATGGTCCCTGAGAAGCAGAATCAACTAAACAAAGCAGCATTTATCGGTCTGTTCTTTCTGACCGCTTTGCCTCTGGTCTCTTCTCCCGTTGCCCTGGTCGCAGGGTTCTCATTCAGCTTTGTGTTTGGCAATCCACTCCCACAACTGACCGCCAGGGTCAGTAAAACCCTGCTCAAGCTCTCCGTCGTCGGTCTCGGCTTCGGCGTGAACTTCGTCGAGGTGATCGAGGTCGGCAAGAACTCGATACTCTTGACCCTTGTCAGTATCAGCGCCACCATCGGTCTGGGTCTCCTGCTCGGTCGCGCCTTGCGCCTGCCGAAGAACACCGTTACGCTGCTTTCCTTCGGCACTGCCATCTGCGGCGGCAGTGCCATCGCCGCGATGGCACCGGTGATCAGGGCTGATGATGACGAAATAGCAGTGTCCCTAGCGACGGTGTTTGCTCTAAATGCCGTGGCGCTAGTGATCTTTCCCCCGCTGGGAGCTCTGTTCCATCTCGATCAGAATCAGTTTGGTCTCTGGGCGGCGCTGGCGATCCATGATACCAGCAGCGTGGTCGGCGCCTCGGCGGCTTATGGTGCCCTGGCCTTGTCGATCGGCACCACGGCGAAGCTGACCCGCGCTCTTTGGATTGCTCCCTTTGCGTTAGTCGCCGGATTCCTTTGTCAATCGAAAGAACGCACTGGTATTCCCCTCTTCATCCTCGGTTTTATCGCTGCAGCATTCATTAATAACTGGCTGCCCGAGTTCCAACCGCTATGGAATGTCGTCTACGCGATCTCCAAACAGTCTCTGGTGATGACCCTGTTTCTGATCGGCGCTGGTTTGACCAGGCAGGTGCTCCGGCAGGTGGGGTTGAAGCCACTGTTGTTGGGTGTTATTCTCTGGATCATCGTCAGCATTGCGACTTTGATTCTGATCGTTGGCGGCCAAATCAGTTAACAATTCGCAAGACCTTGCAGTGTTGGCTTAAGGTTATCGATTTATAGGATTGGTTCAAATATATCGTCGATTTTGGCGATAAAATGCCACCGAATCATGACTATCTTGATAATGTGTAAACAAACAGGGCGCTGACCATCTTTGCTTTTTACTTTAGCTGCGCCGGTTTATATACTGAATCGTACGATCATTTGCTTTACGTAGGAGACCTGCTCATGAATGCATTGAAATTAATAACTTTGATCGCGATGACCTTCTGTCTGATGCCGCTTTCTACCAACGCCGCCGGCCTCTGGCTCTACGAACAGGCCACTCCGGACATGGGCTCGGCATCCGCAGGACGGGCTGCACTGGCCATGGATGCTTCTACGGCTTCGGTGAACCCGGCGGGCATGACACGACTCGATCGTTCGCAGCTATTGGCCGGTTTCCAGATGCTCTATGTCGACACCAAATTCGACACTGATTTTGCCCAATTCGGTGGTGGCGATGGCGGCAACGCCGGCGGTTGGGTCCCGGCCGCTTCATTCTCCTACGTTCATAAAGTATCGCCCGATCTGAGCGTGGGAGTCAGTGTCGGGTCTTTTTTCGGCCTGGGGCTTGATTATGGCAAGAGTTGGGCCGGTCGGTACTACGTGCAGGAAGCAGACTTCCTGACCATCGGGGTCAATCCAGGTATTGGCTACCGGGTTAATCAACAATTGTCGATTGGCGCAGGGGTCAGTGCAGTGAATTCAAGGTTGTACCAAAAAACCGCGATCCGCAACCTGCCCACTCTCCAGAACCCCAATCCCGACGATGGTCAATTGAAGCTTGAAGATGACGACTGGGGCTTTGGTTACAACCTGGGTGTCCTGTATGAACCCAACCAGGTTTCACGTTTCGGCTTGACCTATCGGTCTGAGATCGACTTAGAATACAAGGACACGGCCAGCTTGAAAGGTCTGCAGCTACCCTTGAGCGGCATCGCCAACATCGTCGGTTTGGTCGGCAGTCAACTGGACATGGAGATGAACCTGCCGCAGGCCGTGATGCTCAGCGCATATCATCGGCTCACTGAGCGTCTCGCAATTTTAGGAAATATTGGTTGGCAGGAGTGGAGCTCTTTTGGCGAGTCATCTCTTTCGTTGTCGTCGGAAGAGACCAAAGACCTGAACCTTGATCGGGATTTTGACGACACCTGGCATTTTGCCCTCGGTTTTCAATATCAGATTGATGACCCGTGGTTACTGTCTGTGGGGATCGCCTATGATGAGTCACCGGTCAGTGACAGTAATCGAACCCCCGATATGCCCTTGGACCGGCAATGGCGCTATGCCACCGGGATTCAATACGACCTGAGTCAAGAAATGACGATCGGTTGTGCTTACGAGCTCCTCGACGCGGGTGATGCCGAGATCAGCCAGAATCGAGGTAAGCTCGCCGGGGCAATAGAAGGTGATTATTCTTCAAACTATATTCATTTCTTCAATGTCAACCTGATTA
>JAFDBW010000022.1 GCA_019313105.1 Deltaproteobacteria bacterium
CTGGAAGTCCTCCCTGAGCGGCGGCCGTGGCGGATGCTTGTCGACCGATTCGGTTCCTGCCGGTTCAGGGGCTTTTTCCGCAACCACCGGCGTGAGGCCTTGTTCTCGGCTGTCTGTCGCTGGCGGAGAGATCTCCTCCTGGCAACCAGCCAGAAAAGCCAGCACGGCGAAACAGGCGAATAAGATTCGTATCTTTGTGGGCGTCATGGTTCTTACAGGGAAAGGGTTGCAGTCAGGCTTCCATTATAAAGGAAGAGATGAATGCACACCAGAAGTTAGGCATCGGGTAACGAGACGCCTGCCAACTCTCTCGCACAGGACCGGCATTTTTCTGTTAGAATTTGGTGACATGTGTCTTACTCATGTTCCTTCCGGAGACAGAGGCGACGGTCTCCCAATTTACCACGAGAGGGCGCGACGATGATTATGAACATTCTGGCATACGATGAGCAAGGAGCCGGCCTGCCGGTGGTGTTGATCCATGGCTTTCCACTCAACCGCAGGATGTGGCAGCCTCAGGTCGAGGTGCTGGCGAACTCCGGTTGTCGAGTGATCTGCCCCGATCTGGCAGGGTTCGGCGAGAGCCTGCTTCCTGGTCAGCCGGTGACGATGTCTGTGTACGCCGATGCGTTGATCAGACTGTTTGATCGTCTCGATATCGACAAGGCGGTGGTCGGTGGCATGTCTATGGGAGGATATGTATTGCTCAACCTGGTCGAACGGTACCCGCAACGGCTGCTGGGGGCGATGTACCTGGTAACCCGCGCTGCAGCCGATGATTCCGCCGGCAGACAGAAGCGAACCATGCTGGCGACAGAGGTTGAGAATGGCAACCTGCTGGCTGTCCCGGATACTTTTGTCCAGGTTCTGTTTGCGCCGCAGACGGCCGAGGATAAACCATGGTTGGTGAATGATGTGCGGCAGTGGATGGAATCGACGCCTGCAGAGGGGATCGTCGGTGGTTTGCTGGCCATGCGCGACCGCGATGACTACGTCGATCGCTTGTCCAAGCTGGACGTCCCATCCCTGGTGGTCGGCGCCGAACTGGATATGGCGATACCCCCGGACCATGCCCATGCCCTGGCCGAAGGTCTGCCGAACGCGGAATTGCATATCATCACCGGAGCCGGTCACATGGCCAACCTGGAAAAACCGGAAATCTTCAACCCGATACTCTTGAAATTTCTCGCCAAGTTTTCTGTTGGGACAGGTCGCACATAATATCGAATGTATTCACTCGCAGTGTCGCAGAATACAGCGCAAATCATAATTGGATGAATCTTAATAACTTCCCGAGCGGATTTTCTCCGCGCCCCTGAGTCTCAAGCAAGTGATAAACGGGCGTTAAAAAACATCTTTATCTGCTTAATCTATGGAAGTTTTGTTCGGACCACAAGCCACATCCCTTACTTATAGCTTTCCAGGTACCGCGTTAATTTCACCTTCCTTCGTGTATTCTCCGAACTCATGTAACGGATTTTTCCGAAGATCTCCCGTTCGGGCCCCCAGGCCCGGTCGTAGCGTCCCAGGCACCAGAAGATCCCGCTGTATGAGTTCGGGTCGCGGCCATCGAGGGCATAGCGGTCATTCAGTTCGATCATGATCTCCAGGGCCTGTTCCGGGCTTGCTGACCATTCGATGATCTTTTTGCCCCAGAGCATGCGCAGGTAGTTGTGCATGATGCCTTCGCGACGCAGCTGGTTCTGGGCGGCGTTCCAGAGCGGGTCGTGCGTCTGTGAGTCGGCAAACTGCTGCAGCGTGTAGCAATAAAGTCTTGAGTCGTGACGGTGGTCATCAAGGGTTTTGCGGGCCCAGTCCGGCAGGCTGCCGTAGTCCCGGTACCGGTCCGGTTCAAGGCAGCACATGTTGAAGCCGAGCTCCCGCCAGGTGATCAGCTGATCGAGGAAGGCCTCGGCATCAGCGGACATGCGCCACCAGCCGCTGCGCTTGCCGTCGCTGCGCAACGACAGGTCGTGGGGTGTCCAGCCTTCCCTGCTGACGATGGATGAGAAGATTTCATGGCTGCTGATGTGGCCAAAGTGCAGGTAGGAGGAGAGCCCGCTGGTGGCTTTCCGGTCGGGATGATTGCGATCCTCGCCGTAACGGTCCAGCTGTGCGTCGAGGAACTCGGTCAACCTCTGCCGTGCAGCGTCCTGTCCACCTCTGATCTGCGCCGGTGTAACGTGGTGATCAACAGGGAGCTTGTCCAGTTCGAATCCCCCGGCGCTTTGCAGGGCCAGGGCCGCGGACGGCCAGCGTTCAATGATTGCTCCCGGCAGAGCCCATGTTGACGAACCTTTCAAACCCTCAAGGGGGTCATCGTCAGGCCATTCCATCAGGTGCTGCGGCAGGTTCTTTTGCAGGAAGCGGCGGAACGCATAGGCGGTGGGGAAGGCACGGTCGGCAATCCGCATCGGCAGCAGCCCATTGCCATCGACTGCTTCCAGTCGCATTGGCAGGTGCTCCCCGGCTGACCTCGTCAGGCGAGAGAAAAATAACGACGGGAAGTCGTCGGTGACCACCAGGCAGGCCTGCACGGAAAGTGCAGCGAGGAGCCCTTTGCCTGCCCCCGGTGCAGGCTCGACATACGGATAGTAAGTCAGTGCCTTGCCAGTAAGAGCTCGCAGATTGTCCGCCATCCCCTGCAGGATGAAGCGGTGCA